>CAZTYG010000188.1:0-4874 GCA_964617445.1 uncultured Blastochloridaceae bacterium | reverse complement strand
GGCGGGGGTCGGTGGACATGCTACGGGGATGACCCTCCCGTGAACCGGGGGGGACCGGCTTCTTTCCGCCGACCGGTGCGGTCGGCCAGAGCAACAACCCGCGTCAGGCAGAGCAGTGCGGCTTGTGGTGCGGGCTTCGGAGGGGTAATGTGCCGGTCCGATGCCAAACCGTCCGTTGGAACACCTGGAGCAATTCGCGATCGACGTCATTCTGGAGCGCCGGTATGGCAAGCGGGCGGCGTTGCTGCGGCTGTTTTTGCGCGGCCTTTCGTTTCTCTACGCCGGAATCATGCGGATGCGGTGGTGGTTGTATGCCCGGCGGCTTCTGCCATGGCACGCGCTGGGGTGCCGGGTGATCAGCATCGGCAACCTGACGGTCGGGGGGACCGGCAAGACTCCTTTTGTCGAAGCCTTCGCGCGCATTTTGACCGGGGCAGGCCGCAAAGTGGCGATATTGAGCCGGGGGTACAAGAGCACACCCCGTCCGCTGACGAACCGGATGTGGCGGCGGCTGACGGGGCGCAGCGATCCACCGCGGATCGTGTCGGACGGGCGGGCGATCCTGCTGGACTCGGAGAAGGCCTGGGACGAGCCATTCATGCTGGCGACCAATCTGGATGATGTGGTGGTGCTGACCGACAAGAACCGGGTCAAAAGCGGATTGTTCGCCATCGAGCACTTCGGGGTGGACACGCTGTTGCTGGACGACGGTTACCAATACTTGATGCTCAAGGAGCGGCTCAACGTGGTGTTGATCGACCGCACAGCGCCGTTCGGCAACGAGCACATCCTGCCTCGGGGCACGCTGCGGGAGCCCAAGGACCATCTGAAGCGCGGGGATGTGATTTTCATCACCAAGTGCGACGGGTCGGATTTGTCGGCTTTGAAGAAGCGCATCCGTCGCTACAACAAACACGCGGAAATTTTGGAATGCCGCCACAAGCCTCTTTATCTCCAGAACATGGTGACCGGGGAGAGGCGGGGGCTGGATTATTTGAAGGAGCGGAAGATCGGGGCGGTGGCGGGAATCGCGGTGCCCGAGAGTTTCGACGAGGGGTTGCGGGGACTGGGGGCGGAACTGATCTATTCGCGCCATTACGCCGACCACCACCGCTTCACCCAACAGGAAATCATCAACTGCGTGAACCGCACACGCGCGCGGGGAGGCTACGCACTGGTGACCACGGAGAAGGACGCGGTGCGCTTTCCGCGGGTGGATTTCCATGATATGCCGGTTTATTTCATGCGGGTGGAAATTGAGCTGTTGGGAGGCAACGAGACGTTCCCGGAGGCGATTTTCCGCATTTGCCACAGTGACCTGGGACCGTTGCACCGTCCGCACGCGGCGGAGATGGCGGTGGTTTGATCCTTATTGCTGCTGCCGCGGAGTATCGGTATCTTCCGCGGGTTGCTCCCAGCCCTCTTCGACCGGCGCCTGCCATTGTTCGTCCTGAACGATGTTCTCCTCCTCGTGGGAAAGTTCGGACCATGCTTCGATTTCGGCCGGAGTTTGCTCGGCGGGCGGGGCCACCACCTGTTCCTGCGCCTGCTGCCAGAGGGTGTCGTAGTGCTGCTGGAGCATTTGTTGCTGGACGGGTTTTTTGAGTTTTTTCAGGCCGCGTTGCAGGGTATGGAGGGCGCTGTTGGCGTCGCCCATGTAGATGATCTGAACTTCAAGAATACCGAGGTAGGTGGCAAGCTGGCCGGGGTGGTTGGAGTCGATTTTTTCGTATTCGGCCATGGCGTCAGCGAAGCGGCCTTCTTTGGTGAGCCACTCGGCCAGTTTGTAGAGGGCCGGCGGGGTATAGCTGTCAGTGGGCCAGAATATGCCTTCGATGATGCTGGAACCGAAACGGAAAACGGGAACGAGCAGAATGCCTGCGGCGATGGCGAAGAAGACGAATCCGCCTCCGGCCAGGCCGACGGCGCGCATTTTTTCTTCTTCGGGGACTTCGATGCCGAACAGAAACAAGCCGATGGCGATGCTGCCTGCGGCGAAAGCCAGTGGCTTGACCAACGGGAGGAAGGCATCTTTGAAATCAGCCCCGGTCATGTTGTTTATTCAACGCCAAACGGGCGGAGAATGCAATCATGATCATGGGCCAACGAATCCGGCTTTGCCGCGATAGTAGTCAATGACACCGTTGGCGATAATTTCAGCGAACTCGCGGTGGAGGCTGCGGTGGAAGCGGCCCAGGATTTCTTTTTCGCCGTCGTAGTCACCGGCCTGGAGGCGGTAAAATGTGCGGCGGCTGTTCATGTAGGGGCCTTCGACGAAGACGGTGGGGCCGTCGAAGAGGCGGTTGGCGATGAGGTTGCGGGACCATACGTAGGGATTCTCGCCAACGGGATGAGTTACATTCCAATTACCGTAGTCCTCGGGCGGCAATTGCCAGACGTCCAACATGTGGTCGGCTATGGCGGCGGATACCTCGTATTCTTTTTGCTGGGAGCCTTCGAGGAGTTTGCGGAAGAGGTGGAAACGTTGTTCGGGGAGGGCGAGTTCACCGGCACCGTAGGAGCCGTGGACGAAGACGACGAGTTTATCGACGTTGAAGAGGCGGGGGGAGCGGCGGGTGTCGGGAGCGGCGTTGTAGTGGACACAGAGTGTGAGGTCGGGTTGCAGGGCTCGAACGCGGGCGGCGCGGGCGGAGATTTCGGCACCGCGATAGAATACGGCCTGGCTGCGCAGCTGGACGTTGCGGAGGAGGAGGGATGGGGAGAGGCGTGCGAGACGAGGGTTATTGCCGTTGGGAAAGAGGGAATCGATGGCAACGAAAAGGAGGTCGTCGGGGCGCAACGGGGTGACGGGCTCGGTGTCGCGGACGACCCAGACTACCTCCGCGCCGGCTTGGGCGAGCAATGGTGCCAGCCTTTCGCAAACGATGCGTGTGAGATCACCCTCTTTGACGGGAGGGGTGCGTCGAACCTCCATATGGCGTTCCTCGATGCGCGACCATTCGCCGCCAATGTGGCCGGGGTCAAGGGCGATGACGCGACCGGCAAGGGGCTGTTCTTCAGTGACTCCGGACCATGGAGCGATCAATTCCGCAGAGAACTTGTGCGGACCGGGGACGCGGGCACGGCCCTGGGGAGCGAGGAGCAGTTCCCACTGGACTTCGGATTTGTCGGCACCGGTGAAGACAGTGACGCGATCCCTGTGGATTTCGATGTAGTTGTGAATGGCACCGTCGGGGGAGAGGATGCGCAGACGACGGTCGAATTCCTCCCGGTCCACGGAGAGCTGGCGGTCGTCGAGCAGGCGCCACTCGACCGGCTCACGGTAATCAGCGATGGCGGCGTGGATGCCGGAAGGATGGGCGTGGGATAGAAGCGCGGCCACGCTGCCCCATAAAAAAACGGACGGACGCATGGGGCGGAGCCACAGAAATGGTCAGCGGTTGAGCCGGTTCAAATCGACCTTCAACTCGATGATCTGGCCGGACTCGGCGTTGATGCGAGCGGTGCCGAGGCGGATTTCGCTGTCGGCATTTTTGGGGTCCGGGCTGAAGAGGACGAGGTCCCAAATGGGGGGGGCGATGGGGCCTTTGCCATCTTTGCGCAGCCACATTTCGATGCTACTAAGGTTGACGTCTTTGAGGGTGCTGGAGCGCTTGAGGATGCCGGGCAAATCTTTCGAGTCATGTTTGAGCTGTTCGGACTGAATGACTTCGTCCTGTTTGTAGGCGAAGAGGCGCAACCGGTTCATCTGGACGTAGCCCTGCTGGATGCGGGTGATGGTATTGCCAGTGACGGTCACAAGGGTGCCGTTCTGGTCGGCATAAGGATCGTAATAAAGAACCTGCCACTCGACCGGAAGCTGGGTGAGCGGGGAACGGGTGCCGTAGATTTGGACAAAATTTTTGCGGGCGATGTCATTGACCTCGCGGTCGGCGATCTTGCGCGCTTCGAAGGCGGAAACGGCGGACCAGGAAGCAGTGGAGGAGAGCAGAAGGGCGGCGATGGGGAGCAGGTGTTTGATCATGAAGGGACATTTAAGCAAAGCCGGGGCCGTGTGCAACCGGCATTTGCGAGCGGCGGGCGGACCCAGCCATTGGCGGCCTTCTTAATACACGTCGCGCACGTAACGGCGTTCTTCGCGGGCGAGGATGGTGCCGATGTAGTGTTCGGCGTCCTCGGGGGACTTTCCCCCCTGCTGCATCGCGATGTCGATGAGGGCTTGGTGAACGTCTTTGGCCATGCGTTTCGCGTCGCCGCAGACGTAGAACCATGCACCGTCCTGGAGCCATTGCCAGATTGCGGCGGCGTTTTCGCGCATCCGGTCCTGAACGTAAATTTTATGGTCCTGATCGCGGGAGAAGGCGGTGTCGAGCCGGGTGAGCAGACCGCTCTTCTGCCATGCCTCAAATTCCTCCTCGTAGAGGAAATCGGTGGCACGCCGCTGGTCGCCGAAGAAGAGCCAGTTTTTGCCGGTGGCGCCGTCGGCCTCCCGTTGTTCGAGAAATGCGCGAAATGGTGCGATGCCGGTGCCGTGGCCGACCATGATGATCGGCGTTGCGGGGTCGTCGGGGAGCTTGAAGTGCTTGTTAGGGGCGAGAAACACAGGAACGACGGGCTGGCCGAGCTCGATGTGATCCGCCAAATATCCGGTGGTTAAACCCTTTTTATCACGGTCATGGGTACGATAGCGGACGACGGCTACAGTCAGGTGGACCTCGTCGGGGTGCTTGGCCTGGGAGGAGGCGATGGAATAGAGCCGGGGATTGATGCGTCCGGAGAGGGCCAGGAACTCATCGGCGGTGAGTTTGACGGGATATTCCCGCAGCACATCAACGTAATCGCGGGTGTGAAGAAAGGCGGCGAGCTGTTCTTCATCGGCCACAATCGCCTCCAGCGCGGCTTTTTGCGAGCCA
>CAZTYG010000187.1:0-4880 GCA_964617445.1 uncultured Blastochloridaceae bacterium | reverse complement strand
CCCCTCTTTATGCCGTCGACCTCTATACCAACGACGGACTGGTTCAGCGCGTGGTTCTCGGCTTTCTCAATCGTGCCGACCTCCATGCCCGGATCGAGCGCGAGGCCGCCGCCGGCAAGCTCGACGAACGGGAGACCCGCAACCGCCTGCAACACCACTTCGACCGCGACCTGCGTGCCGAGCAGCAGCGCATCCGGACCCGCTTGATCCAGCGGCTGGGCCAACCCAGCCAGGGACGCGACGGTGCCGAGGTGTGGAATTGGGTCGGCCACGAACTGGTGCTGCTGCGCGGCCATGAGGCACTGACTCTCGCCATTCAAAAAGGCGGCCATTCGGCCACCGCCTCCGCGCGTGACAGCATTTACGAAAAGGGGGCCAAACTGCTGCCCCTCACCTCACATGTCCGCCGAAACCCCGAGGGCGACGTCTTCATCGGCAATATCCCACCCATCAACCAGGGCAACCGCGGCTACTGCGTGCCAGCCTCATGGGAAAAATGTCTGCGCTACTACGGCCTGTCGCTGGATGTCTATACCCTCGCCCAGGAAGGCGATACCCGGGTTTACGGCAGTTTGTTCATGCCTTTTGCCCAAGGAGTTTCTCGCATCCTCAAGCCACATGGCTACGAAGTTCAGTATCCCCGGGCCTCCCCCTCGGACTTTGCCTTCATCAAACGCCACATTGATCAGGGCATCCCGATCATTTGGGGCATGGATGCCCAACTGCTCACACTCTGGGCCGCCCGCAGCCAGTCCCGCCGCACCCGCCTGCCTGAAAATCCGCCGCTCATCACAGAATTATCGGGCGCCCCGGCCTGGCACGCCCTGCTCATCGTCGGCTACAACGAACGCTTCCGGGAAATCGCCCTGTCCGACTCCACCGAATTCGGCCACTCCATGCCCTATATCTGGGTTCCCGCCGCCGAAATCAAACTCGCCAACGCCGACCGCATAGAGAACTTCGCCATCGTGATTCCCCCCGCCAGTCGCGGCGCCCCCGCCCGCGCATTCGTCCGGCCCAGATGGTACTAGATCATCTCAGTCTGAAAACGCCTTCGGCTCCCAGCGGGTGTCGGCCAGCGTGCCGGTGCCGCGGTATTCAAACAACTTGCTCACCGGAAAAAACAATACCCCCGGCAGCCCGCGCACATTCACCCTCATGCTTAAGTCCACCTCGTCGCGGATGAAATGATAATCGCCCGATCCGATCAGTGCGAAGGCGGTGGAAAACACATCGATCTTCTCCGCCCGGATGTTGCCCTCGTCAATCTTGAAGGTCGCCTGCGCCCGTGACGCCTCGCTGTATCCAAGATTCGGAATGATGCTGTTGAGCACATCGGAGAACGCCCCGAAAATAGGAATGTTGTACAACACGCCGTTCAACACCGTCATGTCCCCCCAGCCCGTCAACTTGTCCATCCCGTTGAATTTTCCAATCAGCGAGGCATGGCCGTTGAGCCGCCCCTTGACCTCCTTGTTTTCAAAGTAAGTCCTCATCAAATCCCCGAAGTTCAAGTCCTCCAGTGTCACCTTCGCTTCGTAGGACGCACGCGCATCCAACAGCACATCGATCGCACCCTTCGCCCGCCCCCCGAACACTGTCACCGCCTTGCGCGGGCGAACTTCCATCAAAGCCCCCTTGAAATGGATGTCCGCGTCCAGGTCCGACAACCACACCGGCTTGCCCAGAAACACATGGTCCATTCCCGCCGGAGAAACCACCCGGACTTGCAAATCCGTGTCCTTCATGTTGTCCACATCCACCCTACCCGACCCCGTGATCATCGGCGTGTCACGGAAGACATACGGTGCGACGTATTCCTCCATCTTATCGCCGATGATTCGCGCCGCCTGTTGCGGATGCAGACGTACTCGCGCGTCTTTGAGCCAGACCATACGGCTGCGAAAATCATGCCGCACATCCGCCCTTCCCTCGCCTTCCACCCGCACTACTCTCAAATCCGGCGCGTGAATCTCACTACCTTTCAACTCGAAGCCACTCTCCAGCTCAACAATCTCCACCCCCTTGTACGAACAACCCACCGCTTTGATCCGTCCCGACACCTCCAACCCGTCGAAACCGAAGCCTGTAGCTTGGAACCGGCACTCCACCTCCGGGCCACCGTTGGGAAACGCCAGACTGTCGAAAAACGGCTCCGCTCCCGGACCGAATAAACTCTTCAAGCGCACCGGGTCAAGAGTGCTTTGCAACTTCCCCCTCACCCCGTCTTCAAAAATTCCCTCCACCCGCAACTCCCCACCGCCCGCCGCCGCCGCCACCTCCAGTCCCGGAACCAATACCCGCTTCCCATCCGTCGAAAACGGCAGATACAAGTGGTCGAAATTCGCTTCGCCGAACGAAAAGTCCACCCACTCCGCGCGCCCCTGCACAAACACACGGAAGTCCTCACTCCAGTCCAGCTCCACCCTGCCGTCGACTCTCGGCAGCTCCCGGAAACGCAGCATTCGCGCGGCCCGTGCCGCCTCCGGCTCGAATACTGGCACCAGCAGCGACAGGTCCCATGTGCTCTGAAAACGGAGCGTGCACTCCGGACGCCGGGTCTGCCAAGCGCCCTCCCATTCCAGCGTTCCCCGCAACAACCTCACCTCCCCCTGCACACGCACCACCTCGTCCGCATAATCCGCGTCCATCCGGATTTCCTCCACAATCACCCCGCGCCAGGTTTGCGCCCGGCCCGCCGCCCGCAGCCGCACCCGGGCCTGTTCCGGGCGCGCCAGCGCAAGATGACCGTCCACATCCACCTGCAGGGGACGCGAACCCGCCAGCTCTCCCGCCATGCGCTCGATCTCCCGCCACAGCCGCACCCGCGCCGCCACCGCCTCAGGTCCGGGCGGCGGTCCCGCCTCGAAATCCCGCAGGTCCAGCACCCCGCGCACCGAGACATCCAAATTCAACACACTCCCCTTCAACGAACGCACCCACAACTCACCAGAACGCAGCTCCACCTCCCCGTACACCTTTCGCAGCACCACCGGCGTCACCTCATCCAGCTCCAGCACAAGCTCCGCATTGCGCACCAACGCGCGGTCCAAAAACGGCCGCCCGCGCCACCAGGAAAGCCAGTTGAATCCGAACGCCAGCCGCTCTACCCGAACCGTGTGCCGCACCTCGTCAACCCGCGCGCTCAAGCCCAGGTCCCGAGCCACCACGTTGCCGAACGGGTCCAGATACAACCGCTCGAACTCCGCTTCCAACCCCCTCTCCGCCAACTCCTCCCGCAGCCGTTCATTCATCACCTCCGGCAGGCCGAAATACCGGAAATACAACAGAAAGCAGAATACCGTCCCCGCACACACCGCCCCGGTCCATCCCAGAAAATGAATCCACCCCGACACCCCTTTGGGCCGGTACATGCGCCTTCGCTTCCCAACCGTCGTTTTCCCGGACGGCGCTTCAGAAATTTCTGTGTTCATGTCGGAGCGGACCCGCTATGTTCCCGTCTTTTACCCGGTCACATCAAGCAAGGAAAACCAGCATGGCAGATACAACTCTCATGGACAAGATCACCGCGCTCTGCAAACGCCGCGGCTTCATCTTCCAATCCTCCGAAATCTACGGCGGCCTCAACGGCGCATGGGACTACGGCCCCCTCGGCGCCCAGCTAAAAAAGAACATCAAAGACCATTGGTGGCACGCCATGACCATGCGGCGCGACGACATCGTCGGCATGGACGGTGCCATCCTCATGAACCGCGCAGTCTGGAAGGCCTCCGGACACGAGGCCACTTTCGCCGATCCCATGGTCGAGTGCCTCGCCACCAACACCCGCTTCCGCGCCGACCAAATCACACCCCAGTCCGGCAACGGCTGGGCCTACACCGGTGCCCGCCTCCCGCAGTCCGCCACCACTTCCGCCAAGCCATTTCGCGTCCTCCTCGCCTCCGGCCGTGACGTCAATTACGCCCGTAAACTGGCGCGTAAGTTCTATGCCAAAGGCACCGCCGACGAAGCTGCCGGCACCATCGATCAGGTCGAACTGCTCGGCGAAACTTCATTCCAAATTGAGAACTCCATCGAGTTCAACCCGGAAAACGGCTCCCAGCTTTCCGAACCGAAAGTCTTTAATCTTATGTTCAAGACCTTCGTCGGCCCCGTCGAGGACGACTCCAGCGTCACCTACCTTCGCCCCGAAACCGCCCAGGCCATCTTCGTCCAGTTTAAGAACGTCCTCGATACCTCCCGCAAAAAACTCCCTTTCGGTATCGCCCAGATCGGCAAGGCCTTTCGCAACGAAATCAACCCCCGCAACTTCACCTTTCGCTCCCGCGAATTCGAGCAAATGGAACTCGAATTCTTTGTCAAACCCGGCACCGGCTTCGAATGGACCGACCACTGGCTGGAAGAGCGCCTGAAATGGTACGAGGCCATCGGCTTGCCCCGCGCACGCATCCACATCCTCGACGTCCCCGAAAGTGACCGCGCCTTCTACTCGAAAAAAACCTACGACCTCGAATACGAATTCCCCTTCGGCATCCAGGAACTCGAAGGCATCGCCTACCGCACCGACTACGACCTCTCCCGCCACCAGGAGGCCAGCGGCAAGCCCCTCGAATACTTCGACGAGGAAACCAAGGAAAAATACATCCCGCACGTCGTCGAACCCAGCGCGGGAGTGGACCGCACCGTGCTGGCCGTCATCTGCCAAGCCTACACCGAGGAAAAAGTCGCCGACGAAAAAGGCAACGAGGAAATCCGCACCGTGCTGCGTTTCGCCCCGTGCGTTGCACCCGTCAAAGCGGGCATCTTCCCTCTGCTCAAAAACAAGCCGGAACTTGTAGCTAAGTCCCGCGAGGTCGAGGCCCTGCTGCGCCCTC
This sequence comes from uncultured Blastochloridaceae bacterium, assembly GCA_964617445.1. Lineage (GTDB taxonomy): Bacteria > Verrucomicrobiota > Verrucomicrobiia > Methylacidiphilales > CAZTYG01 > CAZTYG01. Next base: position 45 of record CAZTYG010000187.1, on the reverse strand, counting down.
ACATGGCCGTCTTCTACGACGAGTCCGGTGCCATCGGCCGCCGCT
>CAZTYG010000186.1:4003-4898 GCA_964617445.1 uncultured Blastochloridaceae bacterium | reverse complement strand
CGTTGCCGCCGGTGACGGGGGTGTCGAAGACGCGGCAGGCTTCGGCCATGCCTTCCACACATTCCCGCAGCTGCCAAAAGAGTTCGGGGTTGTGGGGGTTGGCGAAGTTGAGGTTGTCGGTACAGGCGAGCGGGACAGCGCCGGACATGGTGATATTGCGGGCGCTTTCGGCCAGCGCGCCTTTGGCACCCTCGCGCGGATCGAGCGCGCAGTGGCGGCCGTTGCAATCGACGGACATGGCGATGTAACGCGCGCCTTTGTCGGTCTGAATGCGAATCACGGAGGCGTCATGGCCGGGAAGCAGGACGGTGTTGCCCTGGACTTGATGGTCGTATTGCCGCCAGACCCAGCGTTTGGAAGCGATGGTGGGGGTGCCGAGCAGGCAGGGCAGGACGGATGCGAGGTCGGCGGGCGTGGGAATGGTGGCGGGATCGAGTTGTTGGAGGGCGTCGAGGTTGGAGGGTCGGCGGGCTTCACGTTGATAAACGGGGGCTTCGTCGGCCAAGGCGCGGGCCGGAATATCGGCGACGACTTCACCGTGATTTTTGATCACGCAGCGCCCCGTGTCGGTGACGAAGCCGATCTCAGCGGCGTCGAGGTCCCACTTGGCAAAGATGTCGCGCACGACTTGTTCCTCGCCTTTTTTGACGATGATGAGCATGCGTTCCTGGGATTCGGAAAGCATGGTCTCGTAGGGGGTCATGCCAGTTTCGCGTTGAGGGACGAGGGCGAGGTCGATTTCAATACCGGAGCCGCCGCGGCTGGCGGTCTCGCAGGTGGAGCAGGTGAGCCCGGCCGCGCCCATGTCTTGGACTCCAACAACGGCTTCGGGGTGTTGGAAGAGTTCGAGGCAGGCTTCGAGGCGGAGTTTCTCCATGAAGGGATCGCCGACTTG
>CAZTYG010000186.1:3692-3993 GCA_964617445.1 uncultured Blastochloridaceae bacterium | reverse complement strand
GGTTTTGGCACCGACATAGAAGACCGGGTTGCCTAATCCAGTGGCGGCACCTTTGCGGATTTGGTCGTGACGAAGAATGCCGAGGTTGAAGGCGTTGACCAACGGGTTGCCGGAGTAGGAGGAGTCGAAGACGACTTCGCCGCCGACGGTGGGGACACCGATGCAATTGCCGTAGTGGGCAATACCGGCGACGACACCCGCGAAGAGTCGGCGGTTGGTGCGTGCTTCTTGACTGTCGCCGTGGATGGGACCGAAGCGGAGGGAGTTGAGATTGGCAACCGGGCGGGCACCCATGGTGAAG
>CAZTYG010000186.1:0-3682 GCA_964617445.1 uncultured Blastochloridaceae bacterium | reverse complement strand
ATGGTGAAGATGTCGCGCAGGATGCCGCCGACACCGGTGGCCGCGCCTTGGAAGGGTTCGACGGCGCTGGGGTGGTTGTGGGATTCAATCTTGAAGCAAACAGCCATGCCGTCGCCGATATCCAAAACCCCGGCGTTCTCCTCGCCGGCGCGGACCAAAACACGCGGGGCGGTGGTGGGAAATTTTTTTAATTCGGGGCGCGAATTTTTATAGGAACAGTGCTCGGACCACATCACCGAAAAGATACCCAGCTCGGTGAAGTTCGGATCGCGTCCGAGTATCTTCTGAATACGGGCGTATTCTTCGGGCGTGATGCCGTGTTTGGAGATCAGTTCAGGTGTGATGGCGGGGTCGTTCATGTTAAACCACAAATTTTCGTTAATTGACGCAAATATTTAAACCACGAATGGACACGGATTTTCAGAGGACCACACGTTCCCATTCCAGCTTTTGGCGTTTGAAGTTGAGGATCAGACCCACGCGGAGGCCTTTGATTTTGAGATAATGGAGCATCTGGCCGCGTTCCTGATCGGTAATTCAAAAGTATCTGTTTTTCGTGTCCACTCGCGTCCATATGCATTGTTCCGAAGCGGCTGTTTATTCGTGTGAATTCGTGTCCATTCGTGGTTAAAAATTAGTGGTTCAAGAGGCTTTCAAAGATTTTGAGGCCGTCGTCGCTGCCCAGGAGGGGTTCGCAGGCGCGTTCGGGATGCGGCATCATACCCAGGACGTTGCCCTGGCGATTGCAAACGCCGGCGATGTCGGAGAGCGAGCCGTTGGGTGCGCCGCCATCGTAACGAAAGACGATCTGGCCGAAGTCTTCCATCTCCTTGAGCGAGTCGGGATCGACACGATAGTTGCCTTCGCCGTGGGCGATGGGGATGCGCAGGATGTCGCCGTCACGGGTGTTGCGGGTGAACATGGTGCGGCTGTTGACGACACGCAGGGAGACGGTTTCGCAGATGAAGTGGAGGCCGGTGTTGCGGACCAACGCACCGGGAAGAAGACCGGCCTCGCAGAGGATTTGAAAGCCGTTGCAGATACCGAGCACCGGCTGGCCGCGCCCGGCGGCTTCGACCACTGAATTCATGATCGGTGAGATGCGGGCGATCGCACCGCAGCGCAGGTAGTCGCCGTAAGAAAAGCCGCCGGGGACGATGACGGTCTCGTCGGAGTCGATGCGGGTGTCTTTGTGCCAGGCGTAGCGGACGGGTTGTTTGAGCACGTCACCAATGGCGTGCAGGGCGTCCTGATCGCAATTGGAACCGGGAAATTGAAGAACGGCAAATCGCATATTTTTTAACCACGAATGGACACGAAGGAACACGAAGGAATGCAGAAGCAGATTAGGAAGACTTCGGATTTACGATTCATAGGCTCTGATTCGTGGTTTGGATTTATTGGATTTCGATTGTGTAGTCTTCGATCACGGGGTTGGAAAGAAGGTCCTTGGCGAGTTGATCGAGTTTGGCGCGGGTTTTTTCGAGGTCGGTGCCGGAGATTTCCAGCTCGATGTGTTTGCCGACGCGGACCGACTCGACGCACTCCATGCCGGCGTGGTGCATGGCGTTGCGGACGGCTTCGCCCTGGGGGTCGAGAATGGATTTCTTGGGGGTGACGGTGACTATGGCTTTCATGAAGGGTGAAAATTAACCACGAATGGACACGAATGGACACGAAGTTTTTCGGGAAAATGAGGGCGCAGACGGGGAATGGGGGTAGTTTGATGCATGATCGTTCTGGCAACACTGGCTTTGGCCCATTGGATGGAGGTTCTCAAGGAGCCGGATTGGAGGGATCAGAGGCGGGAGAATCGCCTGGTGATTGTGTTTCCGGGCGGGGAGAAGGCGGATTGGGAACGTTTTCAAAAGGATTGGGGCCGACCGGAGTCGCTGCGGGGGACTGCGGAGCGGAGGCTGAAAATTCTGGTGCCGGATTCCGGGGTGGAGTCAACAACACGGCGCCGCGCCGGAGTGCGCGGAGACGGATTCGCCTTGGTGCTGGTCGGCCTCGATGGCGGGGTCAAGTTCCGGTCGGATAAGCCGGTAACGCCAGAAGACATCTTCCGGATCATTGACCGGATGCCGATGCGACGGGTTGAGTTGGAAAGAGAACGGTAATGCTTGCCGATACCCTTTCCGCTGGGAAAGTCTTCGCCATGGCGGATTTTTCCAGAACTGCCCGATTGCTCCAGCAGGGCATCGACGAAGGCCTACACATCGGCGCGCAGATTCATGTGTCGCAAAACGGCCGGGTGCTGTGGGACTACGCCATCGGCGCGGCGTCCCCGGATGCGCCCATGACCACCGACACGCTGATGTTGTGGATGTCATCGGGCAAACCACTCACCGCCGTCGCCCTCGCCAAACTCGTTGATGAAGGCCAACTGGACTGGGACGACCCGGTAGCATGGTGGATTCCGGAGTTCGCCCAAAACGGCAAGGAAGCCGTTACCCTGCGCCACATCTTGACCCACACCGCCGGACTGCGGCTGGCCGATCTGGTGCGCGGCGAGACCTGGGAGGACCGGTTGCGGGGGGTTTGTTCGGTGCGATTGGAGTCCAAAGAAGTTCCGGGCGGACAGGCCGCCTACCACGTTTCTGGCAGCTGGTTCCTGCTCGGCGAGGTGATCCAGCGCGCCTCCGGGCAAAGTTATCAGGAGTTCATGAAGCAGGCGATTTTTGAACCCGCGGGCATGGAGGATTGTCACATCGGTCTTTCCGCCGACCAACTGGCCGCCTACGAGGCGCGGGCGGGTGTCATGATCAGCACCGCCGAAGGACACTGCGAGCCGCATCCGATCGAGGGGCAGATTTCCACCCACGCCATCCCGCGACCCGGCAGCAACGCATACGGCCCGGTCCGAATGCTTGGTAAATTCTACCAATGCCTACTCGACGGCGGCGCACCGCTCCTGCAGGCAACCACCCTCGACTATATGCTCCAACGCCACCGACGCGACATGATGGACAAAACCTTCGGCCATATCATCGACATGGGACTAGGTTTTGTCCTCGACTCCAAAAAACACGGCCCGCGCCCGCCCTACGGCTTCGGCCCGCACGCATCGCCGGAAACCTTCGGCCACAGCGGCAACCAATCCTCCTGCGCCTTCGCCGATCCCACGCACGGGCTGGCCGTAGCTTGGGTTTGTAATGTCATGCCCGGCGAGCCTCTCCACCAAACCCGCGCCCACGCCCTCAACTCCGCCATCTACGAGGACTTGGAATGCTGCTGATGCACCGGAATCCGCGCGGGGGAAATGCACTTTCCTTGACGGACCGTCACCGTATAGTGCCCGTTCTATGTTGCAAATGACCGCTTCGACGGCCACCTCCCATCCCGATCGCCATCCCGACCGCTTCGCGGAGCGACACATCGGCCCCTCCCCCACCGAGCGGAAAGAAATGCTGGAGGCCCTCGGTGCCGCGGACATAGCAGAACTGGTCGGCCAGGTGGTCCCGCAGGAAATCCGCATCGCCCCTCCCCTCTCCGGCCTGGCCGCCCACAGCGAAGCCGACTGCATCAAAGAACTCGCCGCCATCGCCGCGCTCAACTCCCTCCATCGATCCTACATCGGCATGGGTTATGTGGAATCGGTGATGCCCGCGGTCATTCTGCGCAACGTGCTGGAGAATCCCGGTTGGTACACCGCCTACACCCCCTATCAGGCCGAAGTCGC
>CAZTYG010000185.1:0-4905 GCA_964617445.1 uncultured Blastochloridaceae bacterium | reverse complement strand
ACGCGTTCGGCTCCCGCCAGCAGGCCGAGCTCGGTGGCGGCGATACCGGTGCCGCGGTCGTTATGCGTGTGCAGGCTGATGATGGCGCTCTCACGGTTGCGCAAATGGGTGATGAACCACTCGATCTGGTCGGCGTAGATGTTTGGCATGGCCACCTCGACGGTGTCGGGGAGGTTGAGGATGATTCTCTTTTCCGGGGAGGGGCCCCATTCCTCCATGACCGCCTGGCAGACTTCGAGGGCGAAATCGACCTCGGTGGCGGAGAAGCTTTCCGGGGAATATTGGAAAGTGATGTCGGTGTCTTTGAGGATGGGGAGCCGATCTTTGACGGCGCGGGTGCCACGCAGGGCGACTTGCACGATATCGGGTTTGTCGAGGCCGAAGACGATTTTACGCTGGGCCGGGGAGGTGGAGTTGTAGAGGTGGATGATGGCGCGTTTGGCGCCTTTGAGCGACTCGACTGTTTTTTCAATGAGTTCCTCACGGGCCTGGACAAGGACCTGGATGGTGACGTCGTCGGGGATGCGATTCTCCTCGATCAAGCGGCGGTTGAATTCGAACTCGGTGTTGGAAGCGGAGGGAAAGCCGACCTCAATTTCCTTGAAGCCCACTTTTACCAAGGTGTCGAACATGCGGAGTTTTTGTTCGACGGTCATGGGGGTGCGGAGGGCTTGGTTGCCGTCGCGGAGGTCCACACTGCACCAAATGGGAGCATGGGTCAGGGTGCGGTCGGGCCAGCGGCGCGCGGGCAAATCGACCGGTGGAAAGGGGCGGTAGCGTTTTTCGGGTTGGGAAATCATGGGGAATTGGGTTTAGGATGGGCGGGTGGAATTCAATACGGACGGGAACAGATCAGATGGATGGCCCCGGTGGCCGTCGGAGAACAGGACAAAAGCCGCCGTCCCCGGTCAGCAACCGGGGAGGCTAAGTCGCGCGAAGCGGACATGGAACACGGGCTTCATAAAAAGATATGCTAGCTCCCGGCTGTCCGGCACGTCAAGGAGCTTGGGGGCCGCAGCCATGCTTTTGGTGTGGGTCGTGGCTGCGGCGGATCGGTTGGCAGCACAGAGCGCGGATGTGGACCCGGCACTGCGCGGACAGTTGCGCGAACGATTCGAGCGGGCGGAGCGGTTGCGCGGGGAGGGACATCTGGAAGAGGCCCTGCTGCTCTACAACGGAATTTTGGAGTTGGACCCCGCGGCGCGCGGGTCGTTAATGTTTTCCGGACTGGTTCTTTTAGACTTGGGCCGACCCGCAGAGGCACGCACCCGGCTGGGACAATTTCTACTCCTGGAGCCGGACCACTCACCGGGGATCATCGGCATGATCAAGGCGTCTCAGGCCGCGGGCGACATGGAGGAGGTGGACCGATGGCGGACGCGGCTGGGCCGGCTGCGCGGCACAGGCCGGGACGCGCGGCTTGACGCGATGATTTCCTACGAACGAGAGCGCGTCCGGGTCGAAGGGGGCATTCTATCCGTGCAGGAGCGCTTCGCCACCGGTCCGGGACAGCCGCTGTGGGTTTATCTGGTGGTGGACGAAAACAAACGGGTCATCCGCAGCTTGGAATACAGCCGGATGCCGGAATCCCAGGAACAAATTTTCCGCCAATCACGGCCGGAGTGGCGGCAGGAGGAATTGTATGTGATCGGCGAATCCGAGGTGGACGGATCAGGCTACAAAGTCCATGACTTCGGCCCCGGCCCTTCCAATTACGCCGCCATCCGCGACCGGGTGCGCGGACTGCTGCGATAAAATGTGTATTTGATTCCAAATGCGCGGGGGCGGAGGTGTCAGAATTCGCCGCTACTGATTGCGGGCTGATCGGGGGGCTGCTCCGGTTCGGGGTTTGTTTTTGCGGTCCAGAGGGCGCGGCCCTGGCAGCCGGCGAGAAATGAGGTGAGGGCGGCATCCAGACGGTGGAATCCGTCCGGCTGCCAAACTCCCGGACTCCAATCGAGGGTCCAACCCAGCGCGGGATGTTCGGCGTTTTCATAGGACCATGCCAGACCCGGGACCGGCTCATCGGGGGTTGGGAGGGTTTTGTTTGCCGCTGGTGCCCATTCATCACAGATGATGCGCGAGGAAATTCTCAACGGGTAGCGCAGGACGTATGGGTGGACGCGTTGCGTTGTTTGCGAGATGTTCAGGTAATAGCGCTCCCATGGGATCGGAATCTGGAACGAGATGAGGCCCTCGTTTACCTCGGCCGCGATTTGGTGGACGGTGTAGGTCGAGGAGATGAGAAGGTCGGCGTGGCTGTCATCGACGCCCGTAATGCTCAATTCGGAGACCTCCGCGTTTTCGCCGCCGGATCTGAAGAAACTGCGCAACTCCTGGTTCCAATATTCGCGCCGGGTTTCGCGAAAGCTCCTGCGGACCCAGCCCGCCGGGTAGCCGGTGAGGCGCAACGTCTCGCGGACTTCCAACTTGTTGCCGGGGACGGGGAACAGCCGGCGTTCGATTTGAATGAGGGCCGGCCCACGCGGTGGGGGAACGGTTTCCCATTTGGCGCCATCCGCGTCCAGAACGAGAACCTCCCTGCCCACCCACGTGTAGGAGGGGAGCCGGGCGACGGCTTGATCGCGGTCGGTGAGGTCCACAAAACGCGGACCGTCAGGCATGGAAACCCTGAGAATCATGTGATCGAATTGGTCAAGGGTGGGAATATCGGTGGCGGCGATGTCCCTGCTATTGACGAGGACCAATTGGCTGTCAATGCCAAGTGTGCGCAACATGCCGTGAAGCATCACGGCCATGTCCTTGCAATCGCCGTAGCGGTTCTTGTAGGTGGTGGACGCCGTTTCGGGGATCACGCCGCGCGAGCCGAATTCAATGGCTTTGTAGGTGATTTCGCTGTGGGCGAAGCGGCACAGGGCGGTCAGGATTTCCTCCGGATCGGCAAGGTCGCCGACGATGGCGCGCGTGTGTTCGGCCAGTTCCGGTCCGGGTTCGAGTCGTTCGCGGATGCGGGCGCGATATTCTTCGGCAACCTGCTCCCAGCTTTCTTTGCGGTGGGCCAGCCGGAGATTGGGGTGGGCCAGGGAGTAGTCGGGCACTCCGTTTTCGTATTTGCGTTCCCGGACGGGAATCATGAACCAGGCATGAACGCCGTCGCGCGACTCATGCATGATGTCGTGGTAGGTCCGGGCACGGAAATGGGCCGAATCGGAATGCAGGACCACGGCGGTGCGCCGCGAAGGCTCATAGAGACGGAAATCGAAATCTTCGTAGCGTAGTTCGCTGGCGGGCTGGATGGTTCCCCATGTGACTTCGATGTCGAGAACAGTTCCCGGACGCAAACCGGGGACGGGAGCATGTAGTGTGCGTTCGTAAACCGCCATGTCGGTGTCGCGGTTGTCGAGAATGTAGTAGGAATCCGGATTTGCGCTGGCGATGACCGATCCATCCGGTTCGAGAACCTGGAGGCGGTTGATATGGACCCGTTCGGAGTGGTGCCGGAAGTGGTAGCGCAGGGTGCTGTAGCTCTCCACTGCGGATGGGTCTTTGAGCAAGATTTTGATTCGCAGGGTCTGCCGCCGTGGTTCGCCCGGTTTGAAATGGATAGCCAGGCTGCGCTCGAGAAAAATAAAATCGCTATCAACGCCAAGGTCTTCATCGGTGGATGGAGGGGGCAGCCAGTCGGGCAGCGGGACGGGTTCGATGGCCGCGAGGGAATCGGTGTTGTCCCCGCGTCCGATCAGGGCGGAAAGGCGCTGAAGGGAGTTGGCGGCATTGCGGTCGTTGGGCCGGATGTTGAGGATGCGCTGGTAGGTCCCCAGGGCCTCGCGGTACCATTCCAGTTCCCACTGGCTGAGTCCCCGCCAATAGAGGACATCCGGAAAACGCGGGTGGGTGTCGTCGTAGGCGTCGGTGAGCACGATCACTTGGCGGTATTGGCCGTCGTCGTAATACATGCGCATGCGGCGGATGGCCACATCGTCGGGATCAATGTCCCCGCCTTGAAGGGTATCGAGATACGCGAGCCCTTTTTCCAGTGTTTCGGCCTGCTGGATGAGGGTGGCCTTGCGTATCCGGGTGATGGGCGGACGCGATGCCAATGCCGGGTCGGCGGCGAGGTAATCGAGCGCCTGGCGGTGGAGGTCGCGCCGCTCGGCGAAATCCAAGAACGACGCCAGCAGTGCGTGGTCCTCCGGCTTTAATTTCATTGCGTCCAACCATGACTGAAGGGACTCGTCGGTGCGGTCGAGATTGTCGAGAGCGATGGCTCGGGAGTGCAGCAGATCAAAATAGGATGCGGTCTTTTCCGGATGGGAGTCCATGAACTCCAGTGCCCGCGCGTTTTCCCCCGCGCGGATGTAGGCGTAGGCGACGTTGTCCATGATCACCAGGTCGTCGGGTTTCTTTTCGAATGCGGCAAGGTAAAATGCGGCCGCCTTCCGATCTTCGTCGGCCTCTGTGTAATGAAGGCCGAGGGAGTTTCAGGCGGCCGCCAGTCCGGGTCCACGCGGATCGCGGCGATCACCTTGTCGAGCCGCTCCATTTCTCCGGGCGCGGGGTCGGAACTCCACGCGCTGGCAATGAGGACGCGGCCGGGTGTGCGGATGATTCGCACACGGTAGTAAAAATGAAGGTTTTCCTCCCCGGAACGGTCGCAGGAAAGAATCCATTCAGTGTGTCCTTCGTTCTCGGAGCGTTGGAGGATTTGAATGCTTTCGTTGTTATGATAGACGCCGATGCAGTCTTGCAAAAGTCGTAGCAGGGCGAGCATTTCCGGTTGGAAGTCCTCGGTATGGTAACCGTGGACCGCCATGGCCATGTGGTCCCCTAGCAATATTCCGAAGTCGGCACGATCACTGGTTTCGGGGAGATCGGTCCATTGAAGCCATCCTTCGGGGGGGTCGATCGTGTAGCCGAAGTCGGAGGATTGATGGGTGGTGGCGG
>CAZTYG010000184.1:1902-4939 GCA_964617445.1 uncultured Blastochloridaceae bacterium | reverse complement strand
GTCAACATCGGCACCGGCACCGACGTCACCATTCGCGAACTGGCCGAAACCATCTCCCGAGTCACCGGCTATGCCGGAACGCTCGAATTTGATCCCACCAAACCCGACGGCACCCCGCGCAAACTTCTGGATGTCAGCCGCCTCGCCTCCCTCGGCTGGCGCGCCCAAACCAAACTCGAAGACGGCATCCGCCTCGCCTACACCGACTACCTCCAAGGCGGTGCAAGGGGGGAGTGAACCGCATGCCATGAAACACGCATTCATCCTGCTGCTCAGCTCGTCGATGACTAGACCCACCTTCGTTCATGTGGGAGTCATTTCCATGCCTGATGCACCGCCCACCCATTCCATCCCGCCTCCTGCAGGATGGGTGGGACTCCTCGCCCGCCGCTACAACCGTGAATAAGCAAGATTCCGGCTCTGGTGTGGAGGGTCTTCGGCCCGGAGACCGATCCCCACCGTGGTTCCCAGGCCGCACACTGACCCATCCAAAGCGGTGCGAAGCACCGCACTCCATATCCATTTTGGAGTGCGGTGACAGAGCGCAGCGGCGACTCCGCTTTGGAAGCGCCCGAAGGGCGGGGATGGGGATTGGACCCAGGAGGATCAGTTGGCGGCTGCGGTCTCGGCGGCCTGTTGTTTTTCCAAAAGCATGAATTGAATCTCGGCGCGCAACATGTCGTAGGTGGCGAGGCCGGTGTGGCGGTTCACAATGTGCCAGTCGGGGTCGATGAGGTAGGTGGTGGGAATGGCGTCGATGCCGCCGAAGGTTTGATGGAAGTCACTTTGGGCGGCGAGAATGGTGTAGTTGATACTGGTGTTTTGAAGAAAGGTGCGGAGGTCAGAGGTGCCTGATTCTTCAAGAGCGATGCCGATAACCTGGACGCCCTGGGGGCCAAATTCCTCCTGGAGACGGGTGAGGTTGAGAATGTCGCGAACGCTGGCGGGGGACCAGGTGGCCCAGAAGTGAAGGACCACAATCTGGCCTTGAAAGTTGGTGCTCTGGATTTCTTTGCCATCGGCGGTGGGCAGGGTGAAGGAAGGAGCGGGAGCGCGGACGATGCTGCGTTCGATTTCGGGGACGGGGGGCTTGCAGGCGGCGAGGACCGCGGCGGCGGCCAGTGCCAGCACCTGGCAGGCGCGTGGGACCGATTTTGTCATCCGGATACAGTGCCCGGTTCATGGCGGAAATGACAATGGAAAATGTGACGGTGGCATGGACCCGCTTCACAGGTTCGGTAACGTTCACCCGGAAAGCTGTCTTCCGGCGGGCACGGAGTCCTGCCCTCCCTGCGGCGTCCGGGCCGCCGGATTTACTTGCGTTTGACGGAGACCATGACTTCGAGTTTCTGATCCTGCGCGCCTTTGTAGGTGCCGCGGAGCGGGGCCACGTCGTGATAGTCGCGTCCCACGGCCATGCGAACGTGGCGAAGCCCTGCGGTCTGATTATTGGTGGGGTCCAGGCCCCACCAAAAGCCGCCGGGGAGGCAGACCTCCACCCATGCATGGCTGGCGGTGGCGCCAATGAGCTGGGAATCGGTGACGGTGGGGTCGTAAGCCTCGATGTAGCCGCTTACGTAACGGGCGGGCAACCCATAGGTGCGAAGGATGGAGAGCATGAGGTGGGCGAAGTCCTGACAGACGCCGCAGCGGGATTGAATGACTTCGTTCAAGGGGGTGCTGACGTCGGTGGTGCCGGGTTTGTATTTGAAGTTCTGGAATATCCAGGTGTTGAGAGCACGCAGGCCGGGTCCGAGGGGATCCTGGGGGGCGAAAAAATTGCGTTTGAGGGGGAGAAGAACTTTGTGGAGCGGGACTTGGGCGGTGGATTGGAGGAAGGGATAGACCTGGACGGGGTTGCTTTGGAGGATTTGACGGGCCTCGGCGACGCTGATGTCGTGAACGTCTTCGGGGGGCGGCTTGTCGAATGTCTCCACCTCGGCGGAGGCGTGGACCACAAGACGGTTGTGGCGGTGGGGAATGGAAAAGAATTCGACGCAATTACCGAGGTGGTCGATGTAGCTGTGAAGTTTAACGTCGGGGGTGATGCGAATGCTGCGCTTGGTGACTGCCTGGTCGTCGGAGGAAAGGGGCCTGATGCGCAGCTCGCCGTAGGATTCGGAGGCGGGCTGTTTATAATGGTATAGGGTGTGGTGAGCGATGCGAAAGCGCATTGGCGGGAAGGCGGTCGGGCCGGTTATTTGGATTTGGTGGTTTTTGTTTCGTGGTGGCTGAAAAAGGTGTCCTCGATTTGGTCGTGGAGGCGGTGGAAAAGCGCGGAGAGACGGGCACTTTCACGGGTGAGGCGTTGTTGCATGCGGACGGGATCGCGGGTTTCGCGGTTGATCTGGTCGGCGTCGTTGAAAGGCGCGGGAAAGAGGCGGTCGGGGCGGATGGCGCGGAGGCGTTGCTGGAGGTCGCTGACGGTGGCCACCGGAGCGCGGTAGCGGGCGGAGCGCTGGCCGGCAATGATTTCGCGCAGACCGTAGAGGAGGTTTTCGACGCAAAAGGCGACGGAGCTGGGGGTTTCAGGATTTTTCCAAAGAAGCTCGGCGACGTTGGAGACATAGGTGCGGGCGCGGTATTCGCGCTGGTAGGCGTCGAGGGAACCGAGGAGGCGCAGGAGTGTGGTGAGATCGGGGTCGAGCGGGGTGGCGGGGTCGATGTGGACCAGGGCACTGGTGAGGGTGATGTCGAGAACGGTGACGGTGCTGGCCGCGCGTTCGAGGTGGAGGCCGGTGCGGTAGAAGTGCCAGCCGTCGTCGTGGGGCATGGTGCGGGTAATGGTGCCGTTGAGGCAGGCAATTTCATCAACGCAGTAGCGGCAGAGGTCGAGGATTTGGCCGGTGCGAATGAGGCTGGAACCGGTGGGGGAGCGCTCCAGGAGGCGGGCAAAGCGGTTGAGTATGCTCCAGACTTCCGGGGTGATGAATTCGCGGATTTCACGGGCGTTGTCGCGGGCGAAGCGGATGCAACTGAGGAGGGAGGCGGGATCGACGTTGTCGGCCACGAGTTTGGCGCTGAGTTCGCTGATCGA
>CAZTYG010000184.1:0-1892 GCA_964617445.1 uncultured Blastochloridaceae bacterium | reverse complement strand
GAGGGGGGCTGGAGGATTTTCAGGTAGTGCTCCTGACCGGTGGAGGCGGCAACGGCCTGCCAGAGGGGCCAGATATTGAATTTTTCCCGTCGTCCCAGTTGGCTCCAGCCGAATTCCTCAAGGACGCGGATCATGCGGGCGGTGTGCTCGGCGCGTTCGCAATAACGCCCGATCCAGTAGAGGCTTTCGGCGACGCGGCTGCCTACAGGAAATTCATGGGCGTGAATGGATTTGTGGCGCGGGGAGGAGCGGCGGACCGGCCCGCCGTTGACCGGGACCCATGTGTCTTTGGCGCCACAGGCGAGGTCGGCAATGTGGTGGTCGTGATCGGTATCGCGGGCCTGGCGGGTGAGCCCCCCGGGGATGACAGCCGGGTTCTCGCCGAGAATGAGAAAGGCGCGGAGGTAAGCGGGACGAATAACAAAGCGTCCACCCTCATAGCGGGGAAGCTGCGAGGCCTGGACCGTGGGCTGGGCGATGACCATTTCCGGCTTTTCGCGCAGCAGACGGCGCATCTCGCGGGTGTAGTCGGCGCGGTTTTTAGTGGAGAAAAAGCCGCCGATCTCGCGTTCACGGTGGATGGGCTTGAGTATCATGGCGTCGATGTTGTCGCGGACATGCTCGCGCTGATCGGCGTCGGCGCAGTGATAGGTATCCACGGTTTCGAGCAGCGGGTCCTCGCGGAGGTAATAGCGAATGATGTTGTTGGTGTGGGGGAGGAGCGCCTTGTTGTCGGCGACGCCGGTGCCGAGCGCGTTGGCGACCACCACGCGGCCTTTGCGCACACAGTTGACCAGGCCGGGAATTCCGCGATGGCCCTGGGGACCAAAGGTGATGGGGTCGATACTGGAACTTTCGAAGCGGCGGAAAATGACATCGACTTTGCGCAAACCGCGGACGGTTTTCAGATAGACCCTGTCATCGCGCACGAGGAGGTCGGCGGGCTTGACCAGCGCGACGCCCATGCGACGGGCGAGAAAACCGTCTTCGAAGTAGGCGTCAGCCGACTCGGTGCGACTGAGGAGGACGATGTGAGGGTTGGCGCTCTGGCTGAGGGATGAGAGGGCCTCGACGAGGTCGGTGCTGAAGGTGGAGACAGGGTGGATGTTGATCGACTCAAAGATTTCGGGCAGGACCTGGGAGAGCATGCGACGGTGCTGAAGGGTGAAGGACATGCCCACGGGCGTGGAAAAGTGGTGCTGGGTGGCGCGCCAAACACCGCTTTGGTCGCGGACCAGATCGACCGCACCACAGAAGATATGGCCGTGGCGCGGTGCGGGCAGGCCCTGGCATTCCAGGAGAAAGGCGGGGTCGTCATAGACCAGCGCGTGGGGAATGGCGCGGTCTTTGAGGATTTTTTTGGGTCCGTAGAGATCGTCAACCAAGGCGTTGAATGCGCGGGCGCGCTGGACAAGTCCGGCCTCCAGTCGATGCCACTCTTCGGGGTCGATGACACGGGGCAGAAGGTCCAGGTGCCAGCTGTTGTCGTCGAGCTGGGGCGTCTCGGCGGGGCCGAAGTGGGTGCCAAGTTCGCTGGAAAGGTCGTCAAGCCTGGCCTGGCGGGCGCGCAGTTCCGCCGGGGAGAATCGCCCGAAGGCCTCCAGCAGAGGGCGCAGGCAGGCCCGCGGGGTCTCGCCACCATCGCCCAGCTCCGTCCCACGAATCGAGGCCCCGCTGAAATGGTTCGTGACTCGGGAAATGCTGCTGTCCTCGGCCATCGGCACCACAAGATGGAGTTCCCCGCCCATTTGTCCAACACCGAATAGAAACCCGATCCCCATGCCCCCCCACCCTCCATCCACCTCGTTCTTCCTCCCCTTGCCATTTGATCCTTGTACGTACAAGAGTCAGTTGACTCTTGTACGTACAAGGATCAAATGGAATTGGGGGGG
>CAZTYG010000183.1:0-4998 GCA_964617445.1 uncultured Blastochloridaceae bacterium | reverse complement strand
GCACTGGACGATACACCCAACCGCCCACCGGTCGTCCAACGTATGGAAATCACCGAATGCCTGCGGGAAATCGAATCTGGCAACCCGAAGGATGCCGTTTGGAATCTGTGCATGGGCGGCGAACCCGCCCTCCGGGCGTTGGTGGAATGGATGCTGCGGGCACCGGAGCGCGCCCGCTTTTGGGGCGCGGTCGCGCTGGCATGGCATCGCTCGCCTGCTGCCCTGCCGGAACTGACAAGGGCCGTGGAGGAACGCATGGCGGAGCGGACCGATTTCACCCCGCGCTCCCGCAACATGGTCCCTCTCTGGCAATCCTGTGTCATCCTGCTGGGCCGCCTGGAGATGCCGGAGGCCATTCCCGCACTCCATGGCGTTCTGGAAGACCGATCGCTCGGCATGGACCCGATCATTGCCGCCGTGCGCGCCCTGGGCCGCATCGCCGACCCTGCCGCCATCCCCATCCTCGAACGCTGCCGCGATCGTGCCGACCTTCCACGCCTCCGGCTCTTCCAGCAGACCAACCCCAACAGCCTCTGGCCCGAAGAAGAGGACGGCCTGTGGCAGCTGGAACTGGCGCTGGCCGAAGTCCTTGCCGGATTCGGCAAACCCCAGCCCGATCTGATCGCGCCCCACCTGCTCGATCCCCGGCGCCATGTCCGCCGCTACGCCCGCATCGTCCGCGTACGCTCCGGACTCAGCCCGCAAACCCCCGACCATCGTCCCCACGACCGCAACCTCTTCGCCATCCCCTCCCTCGACCCGGAATTAAACTCCGTCGGAACCCATGTTCCGAAAATGTTGTGCAGCCCCATCCAGGGGCACCACCATATTCCAGGTGTTTGACGCATTCCAGAAGCCTCCGGGTCCGTCCGCGGTGGCGGCAAAGAGATGGGTGGGACGACCGTCTTGGATGAGGAGTTGGGGTCTCTCGAAGGAGCCCTGGACGGTGGTGGCTCCATCGCGCCAGCGAATGGACCGCGAGTAGGCAACGGGCGGGTCGGCCAGACGCCAGGAAACACCGTCATGCGAAATCGCATGGGCACCGGCATGGTCCTCGCCGGTGATGCGTCCGGTCATATCGTTGAAAATCATCTGGTAGAGACCGTCCTCCCGCCAGACGTAGGCGTCTTCGTAGGACAGGCTCGGATCTCCGAGTGGATCGAACGGCCCGTCGCTCAGACGCTCATAGGGCGCGTCGAAACGGGCCGCACCGGCCACTCCGTAACGGATGGGATGCCTCCAGGCCTCCACCGACTTGTACAGCAGCAGGATGCGCCCGTCGTCCAGAACGCATGGGGCGGGATTGGTCGTCATCAACGCGTCCCAGCAGCCGGGCCGCGGCTGCAGGATCGGATCCGGCAGCCGCTTCCAGGGGCCGGCCGGGTCGGTTGCGGTGGCCAGGCCAATGCGCTGCTTGGCATGCGCCTCCCGCATCTGCTCCTCGGGAGGTTCGCCCGTGACCGGTGCGGGCCCCGAATAAGTGGTGCCGGTATAATAAAGTAGAAACGTGTCGCCGTGGCGATGAATCGTCGGGTTGTGGGTCATCATCCCATCCCAATACCCGGCCCCGCGCGGCGGGAGAACCTCCCCCGCATAGCGGTAGGGACCTTCCGCGGTCTCCGAAACCGCTCGCACCACCTGCGAGTTGGTGAGCCAATTGGGGGTGAACGGCACCGCCTTGCTCCAGAGCGAGGCGAACATGTGGTACAACCCGTCATCGCCACGAATGACAGAACCACACCAGATCCAATGGTCGTGTTCACGATACCCTCCATCCAGAGGAGCACTGCCGAGTCTGGATTGAAAAGGTTTCATGTTACATGTTCGGGGGGACCCACCGGGCGAATCTCAACGCCGAAGCCTAATATCAGATTTATAAATAGTTAAACCACGAATGGACACGAATTTACACGAATCAGAAAAAGGCAGGGAACTTCAGTTGATATAAATTCGTGTTCATTCGTGGTTCTGTTCCCGTTTGGGATCATTCAAATTGATTTGGTATGATTCGACCCGGAACTATACCCCATCGCAACGAATTGTAAAGCCCCGCACTTGTGGTCATTCGCTGTTACCCCAGAATGAATCCGACCATGTTCCATGTCCCGGAGTCCCTCGAATCCCTTGTTTCTGAACCCGCACGTGAAATCCCGCTGGCCGGGGAGTTTGATGTGCTGGTCTGCGGAGCCGGCACCGCCGGCTGTCCCGCCGCCATTGCCGCCGCCCGCGCCGGGGCACGGGTCGGCCTGCTGGAAAAGTTCTCCTACATCGGCGGCGTTCCCATCCATGCGCTCAATCCCGCATGGCACGATGCCAACTACGTGCGCACCGGGTTGCTTGAAGACATGATTCTCGAGGCCTACCGTCGTCGCGGATGGAAAACCGATCCGTGGGCGAACAAGGCGGTGGTGGTCGATCCCGACATCCAGCGCCAGCTGCTCACCGAATGGATCGAGGCCGCCGGGGTCCGGCTCCACCTCCACACCTGGTTCTGCGATGCCCGCTACGATGCCGATGGGTCCATCCTGGTCTTCACCGAGAGCAAGTCCGGACGACGCGCCTTCCGCACCAAAATCCTCATCGACGCCTCCGGTGATGCCGATATGGCCGTCGCCCTGGGCTCCGACTACACCATCGGCGATCCCGATGACGACGGCGCCACCCAGGGCATGACCGTCCGTTTCGTGGCCGGCAACATCGACTTCGAACGCTTCATCCCCTTTCTCATCAACCACCCCGAATGCCGCAAGGAGTCGCCCGAAAAGCTGCTGGACGTGCTGCAGCGCAACCGCGACGACGAACCCTTCCACCTCCACGCCACCCTGGCCGAACTCTACCACCGCCACTACCCGGACGACGCCGACCTGCCCGTTCACGCCTATTTCAACGGCTGCAGCACCGCGCGCGGCACCTTCAACGTCAACGGCACCATGGTGCACAATGTTCTGGGCACAAGCAGCGAGGACCTCACCCGCGCGGAGGTGCAGTGCCGCCGCCAGATCATGCGCATGATGGAATTCGCCCGTGGTCATGTTCCCGGCTGGGAGAACGCCTATCTCTGCACCATGGCCCCGTCCGTCGGCGTGCGCGAAACCCGCTGCATCATCGGCGATTACCGCCTCACCGCCGACGACTGCCGTGCCGGGACCCAGTTTCCCGACGCCGTCACCCTGGACCACTGCTACTTCGACATGCACAGCCGCAAGAACTACTCCGGCGAGGGGCTGGGCACCATGATGGGCATTCCCTTCCGGGCGCTCTTGCCGCGCGGGTTGGACAACGTGGCCGTGGTCGGCCGCTGCATGTCCGCCGACCACTGGGCGCAGTCCAGCACCCGCCTGATGCACGTCTGTTTTCTGGTCGGCAACGCCATCGGCATTCTCGCTGCCCACGCCGTGCGCAGCGGCATCCGGCTGCGCGACATCCCCCATTCCGGCATCCGCCCGCTGCTACTTGAACACGGTATGGATCCCCTGGCCAAACACGGTGATTGGACCCACAAAGGCCGCACCGAACACAAACTCCCCACAACCATTCCCGCATGAAACCACCCACCGTCGCCTGCATTCACACCAGCCTCGTGTTCATCAAGGTGGAAACCATGATGAACGATTTGTTTGATGAAATCCTTCCTGGAATCCGCCGCATCAACATCGTCGATGATTCCCTGCTGCCCGATGTGATCCATGCCGGCAAAATCGAACCCGCTGTGGAAGCACGCATGGAGCTTTGTGTGCGGGCGGCGGAACGGACGGGCGCGGATGTAATATTTTCCCTTTGTTCTTCCTTGGGTCCGGCTGTGGATAAGGCCAAAGCGTTGGTTCATGTCCCCGTCTTGAAAATTGACGAAGCGATGGCGGTGGAGGCGGTAAAACGGGGCCGCCGCATTGCCGTGATGGCCACGGTGCCCACCACGCTGGGGCCGACCGTGGATATGGTCCGTTCCAAGGCGGAGGCTGGTGCAGTGGAGGTGAGGCCCGTTTTGGTGGAAGGTGCTTTCGATAAACTCATGTGCGGCCTCAAGTCCGAGCATGACACACAAGTGCTGGATTGCGCCGCAAGGTTGGCGGGGTCGGCCGATGTCATTGTTTTTGCCCAGGCCTCCATGACGCGTCTGGCCGAAGCAGCCTCAAAGCGCTCGCAAATCCCCGTTCTGACCAGCCCGCGTTTGGGCATCGAAAATCTCAAAGCTCTGCTGGAATCCCTATCATGACCATGACCGCCACAATACCCTCGCCCGAGGTAAATCAAACCGCAGGATTCACCGACGGTATTCTCTACCAGGGTGTGGCGTGGGATCGGTTTGATGAACTCGGTGCTGAACCGGTTCTGACTCGCGACGATGTGGAACCCGCCTCCGATGCTTTTGCTTATCAAACCGCATTGGCGGCCGATGCTCTGCGTTATCTGACTCTGCAAGTGGCTGCGGGCAAGGGCAGCGGGCATCCGGGTGGCTTTTGCAGCAGTGCGGAGGTGCATGCTTCGTTGTTCATGCTCGGATTTAAAAATCTTTTCACGGAAGTCGGCCACCATGCGCCGGGTTTTTACAGCGCGCTGTTTCTGGACCGATCGCTGGAGAAAATGGGCATTCATACCGTGGCGGATTTTGCGGCCCGTTTCCGTGAACAGCACGGGCTGCTGGGCCATCCGTCCGGGGCGGTGCCCGGCATTTCAAGCCCCGGCGGACCTCTCGGTCAGGGACAGCACTTCGCCATGGCCGCCGCGCTGCTGCATCCCGGCATGTTGTTCCCGGTCACCATCGGCGATGGCGGCATGGGCGAGCCCTATGTGCTCAGTGCCTTTAAAAATTTCTCGCTGGCATTTCCCGATGTCACCAATCATCTGCCCATCCTGATCTGGAACGGATTTTCGCAGGAACATCATTCGATGGTGTGCGGCGAAAGCGACGAGGCCATGAGCGCGGCATGGCGGGCCGCCGGTTTCGAGAAAATCATTCTCGTGGATGCCAAACCCTATGACGATGCGAGCCAACCCGGA
>CAZTYG010000182.1:0-4999 GCA_964617445.1 uncultured Blastochloridaceae bacterium | reverse complement strand
CGCCAAACGCCCCGAAAACAAAGGCAAGCTCATCGTCACCATCGGCTGCTCCACCGGCGAGCGTTACCTCTCCACAGCCCTGGCCGAGGAAGCACGCAAAGCCGTCGGCGGCTGAGGCTGCGCGCTCGCAGGAGTAAAGTCACCTTTTCCGCGCTAACGCGGGTCAAAGGACCGCTGCACACGACAGCCATTGTTTTGGGTGAGGCTTGCTGATATTTGGCCAGCATGATGAACTTTCTACGCGCGACATGATCCACCCACCCCCGCCCTCCAGGCGCACCCAAGCCCTGCCTCTGATCATCCCGCGCTGAACGTGAGAGTTCTTTGACATCGTCCGCAAACATCGCCTTTGGGTTTGCCCCGTCGGTGCTCACGGGTTGTAATGCCCCATGCCCGCCAAGCCTCGTAAATTCCAACTTCACTGGCAAATTCTCATCGCGCTGGTCCTGGCGCTGATCCTCGGACAGCTCACCCGCCTGGGGGTCGGCACCGAATCGTTCGGCTTTCACCGCATCGGCGGATTCGAACTCATCGCCGTTTACGACTTCATCGGCCAGATGTTCCTGCGTGCGCTGCAGATGTTGATCGTGCCGCTGATCGCCGCCGCCATTATCACCGGCGTTGCCGGTCTGGCCGGGGACAAGTCCTTCGGCCGCATGGGCCTCAAGACCATTGGTTATTATCTCATGACCTCCACCGTGGCCATTCTCATCGGCCTGGTTTTGGTCAACCTCATCCAGCCAGGAAAAGTGGACGGCGAGCAGGCCGCACAACTCTTCGGACTGACCGCCGATCCCGGCACGCTCGACGAGGCGTTCTCCTCGCGCGGGGCGGGCGATATCGCCGGCGTCTTCCTGCGCATGATCCCCAGCAACGTCTTCGACTCCGCCACCCAGAACGGCCAGATGCTCAGCATCATCTTTTTCAGCGTGCTCTTCGGTTACTTCATGACCCGCCTGCCGGAAAAGACGAGCGCGGTCATGCGCGACTTCTGGCAGGGTGTCTATGATGTGATGTTGATGATCACCGGTCTGGTCATGAAATTTGCCCCTATCGGTGTCTTCGGCCTGGTCGCCCGCGTCTCCGCCTCCACCTCACCGGCCGACTTCGGCATTCTTTTCACCTTCTTTTTCACTGTCCTGCTCGCCCTCGCCATCCACTTCTTCGTCGCCCTGCCCCTCATGCTGCTCTACATCGGCAGAATCAAACCTTCCCTTCACTTCAAGGCGATGTTTCCCGCCTTGTTGACCGCCTTCTCCACCAGCTCGTCGAGCGCCACCCTGCCGGTCACCATCGACTGCCTGGAAAAACGCGCCAATGTCAGCCACCGCACCACCAGCTTTGTCACTCCGCTCGGTGCCACCATCAACATGGACGGCACCGCCCTCTACGAATGCGTCGCCGTCCTCTTCATCGCCCAGCTCTACGGCATCGAAATCACCCTCGGCGTCCAGATCATCGTCGTGGTCCTCGCCCTGCTCACCTCCATCGGCGTCGCCGGCGTCCCCAGCGCCAGCTTGGTCGCCATCGTTGTTATCCTCGCGGCCATCGGTCTTCCTGCCGAAGCCATCGGCGTTCTCATGGTCTTCGACCGCATCCTCGACATGTGTCGAACCTCCGTGAATGTCTTCAGCGACACCTGCGGTGCCGCCATTATTGCCCGCTCGGAAGGCGAAATCACCCACCAGTGATTTCGTCTCCCTCTTATATAAAAAAATTTTATTTATTAGCTTGGCTTACGCATGCGGATGCCGGTAGGTTCATTGCGCACCTCGATTGGAATGATGATTCTCGCCACCCCCAAAGAGACCCACTCCGGAGAAACCCGCTGCGCGCTCACCCCGGCTTCCGCTGCCAAGCTTGTGAAAATGGGCATCGACGTGGTGTTCGAACGCGGCCTCGGCACAGCCGCCGGTCATCCCGACGACACCTACACCAAGGTCGGCGCACGCCTGGAAAACGACCGCACCAAATTATTGCGGGAGGCCAACGTCGTGCTGCGTGTGCGCAAGCCACCCGCCGATGAAATTGCGCTGCTCAAAAAAGGCGCTTTGCACGCCAGCTTTCTGGACCCCTTCGCCGAAAAAGAACTGCTTGCCGCGCTGGCGGCGGCGGGGGTTTCCACCGTCAGCATGGAAATGATCCCACGCACCACCCGCGCGCAAAAAATGGATGCGCTTACCTCCCAAGCCAATCTCGGCGGATATGTCGCGGTCATGCTGGGCACCAACCACCTCAACGTTGTCCTGCCAATGATGTCCACCGCCGCCGGAACGCTTCTCGCCGGCAAAGTCTTCATCATCGGCGCCGGTGTCGCCGGGCTTCAGGCCATTGCCACCGCCCGCCGCCTCGGCGCCCGCGTCGAAGCCTTCGACACCCGCCCCGTCGTCGCCGAACAGGTCCGCTCGCTCGGAGCGAAGTTTGTTGAGATCGACCTTGGCGACACCGGCCAAACTCAACAGGGCTACGCCAAAGAACTCACCGCGGAACAACTTGAAAAACAACGCCTCGGCATGAAAGCCTGCTGTGCCGCCGCCGATCTGGTTATCACCACCGCCCAGGTCTTTGGACGCCCCGCCCCGCGCATTCTCACCCGCGATATGGTCGCCGCCATGAAACCCGGCTCGGTCATTGTGGATATGGCGGTCGAATCCGGCGGCAATGTCGAAGGCTCGGTGTGCGGCGAAACCATCCAACAGGACGGCGTCACCATCATCGGCCGCACCAACCTGCCCGGCTGCGTCCCCAAACACGCCAGCCAAGTCTATGCCATGAACCTCTGCGGCTTTCTCGAAGACTTCTGGGACAAGCCATCCAAATCCATCAAGCTGGACACCACCGACGAAATCCTCAACGCCTGCCTGCTCACACACCAGGGCACGGTCCGTGACCCACGCTTCCAATAATCGCACGCCACCATGAACTTCCTGCTCCTCGCCATATCCTCACCTGCGGTCGCCACCGACATCTCCCCGGTCATGCTCTACATGCCTTTGATTTTCGTCTTTGTCCTGGCCACCTTCATCGGCCTCGACGTCATTCGCAACGTCTCCCGCCTGCTCCACACCCCGTTGATGTCCCTCACCAACGCCATCTCCGCCGTCGTCATTGTCGGCGCCATCCTGGTGGCCGGCCCCGAAATCAGTGACGACCACCCGCTGTGGATCACCATTCTCGGCCTGGTTGCGATCTGCGCCGCCTCCATCAACATCGTCAGCGGCTTTCTCATCACCAACCGGATGCTCAAAATGTTCAAAACCCGCGAACCGGAGAAAAAGCCATGACTCCGGAAACCCGCGAGCTCATTGTCCAGCTCTGCTACCTGATCGCCACGGTCCTGTTCATCTTCTCGTTGAAGTGGATGAACACTCCGAAAACCGCCCGCCGCGGCGTGATGGCGGGGGTTGGGGCCATGGCCCTGGGCGTAGGCGGCACCATCGTCAACCCGGTTGTCGCCGTCTCCAGCCTGCCCTGGATCGCCCTCGCCGTCATCATCGGCGGTCTCATCGGAGTCCCACTCTCCAAAGTCCCCCTCACCGCCGTCCCCCAACGGACCGCCCTCTCCCACGCCTTCGGCGGATTCGCCGCCGGTCTGGTCGGCACCGCCAAGTTCTACCTTTGGCTTCACGAGGGCGGTGAAATGCTCACCACGTTTCGTGTTTTTGCCATCACCGCCGAAGTCCTCCTCGGCTTTATGACCTTCACCGGCAGCCTCATGGCGGCTGGCAAACTCCAGGAAATCATCCCCACCCGCCCCATCACCTACCGCGGCCAGCTCATCGTCAACTTTCTCATCCTCGGCGGGGCCCTCGCCTGCGCCGTCGGCCTGATTGCCAACCCGACCGGACTCGCCTTCCTCTTCCCTCTCCTTATCCTCCTCTCCCTCGCCTTCGGCGTCATGCTCATCATTCCCATCGGCGGCGCCGACATGCCCACTGTCATTGCCCTGCTCAACTCCTACGCCGGTCTCTCCGCTGTCGCCATGGGCTTCGTCCTCGACAACAAACTCCTCATCATCGCCGGTGCCCTCGACGGCTCTTCCGGTCTGATTCTCTCCATTGTCATGTGCAAGGCCATGAACCGCAGCTTCACCAACGTTCTCTTCGGAGCCTTCGGTTCCGTCCAGGCCGCAACCGCTGAGGATTCGGGCAAGACCGTCAAAAGCGCCACCCCGTCCGACGCCGCCGAAATCATGGAACAGGCCGACTCCGTCGTCATCGTCCCCGGCTACGGCATGGCCGTCGCCCAGGCCCAGCACCGCGTCCGCGAACTATACGACCTCCTCGCCGAAGCCGACATCCCCTACGACGACCTGGTCGAAATGGAAGACATCAACTCCGACATGGCGCAGGTCGATGTCGTGCTCGTCATCGGCGCCAACGACGTCGTCAACCCCGCCGCCAAGAGCAACCCCAAATCCCCCATCTACGGCATGCCCATCATCGAAGCCGACCGTGCCCGCACCGTGCTGGCCATCAAACGCTCCATGAACCCCGGCTTCGCCGGCATCGAAAACGAGCTCTACACCCTCGATAAAACCCTCATGGTCTTCGGTGACGCCAAAGCCGTCGTCGGCGACATGGCCAAGTCCCTCGCCGGTGAATCCGGCATGCATTGAACGAGGGAGAATCTGTTTTTTCGCCGCTTCGATGATCGTCTGTCCGCCGATTTTTTTTAGCTGTGCAACAAGCCCGATGCCCCGTAAATGTTGGAAATGAATGCCTATGAGGCGGGCACATCGACAGGCCTGATCGTTTCCCTCATATTATGGCTTAGCGTTCTCGCGCTCAATTTCCGCCACATTCGCGCCGGAACCCATGATGTCTGCGCGATTCTTGCCGCCTCCCTTTTCGCGGTGGGCATGCTCGTGTCGGGTGTTTCCAACTTTGTTGTCAAAGCTGCGAACCTTAACGAGTTGCTACTGATTCCCTCGTTCCTGATCTGCTTGCTCTTTTTTGTATCTTCCCTGGTGCTCGCGGTCTGTGCCTTGGTCCGACTC
>CAZTYG010000181.1:0-5006 GCA_964617445.1 uncultured Blastochloridaceae bacterium | reverse complement strand
TTTACAAATCGGCAATCGGCAATCGGCAATCGAAAATCTGCAAGATTTCTGGGCGCTGAAAGACGTCAGCTTCGACGTCCAACCAGGCGAGGTGCTGGGGATTATTGGGCGCAATGGTGCCGGCAAAAGCACCCTGCTGAAAATTCTCAGCCGCATCACTGAGCCCACCAGCGGCGAAGCTATCCTTCGCGGACGGGTGGCCAGCCTGCTGGAAGTGGGAACCGGATTCCACCCCGAATTGACAGGACGGGAAAACGTCTACCTCAACGGAGCGATTCTCGGCATGAAAAAGCGGGAAATCGACGCCCGCTTCGACGAGATCGTCGCCTTCGCCGAAATGGCCAAACACATCGACACTCCCGTGAAGCGGTACTCTTCCGGCCAGCGTGTCCGGCTGGCCTTCGCGGTGGCGGCCCACTTGGAGGCGGAAATATTGATTGTTGATGAGGTGCTTGCGGTCGGGGACGCGGCCTTTCAGCAAAAATGCACGAGCAAAATGAAGGATGTATCCGGATCGGGCAGGACGGTATTGTTTGTGAGCCACCAGCTTTCCACGGTTCAGGCCCTTTGCGAAGAGGTGGTAGTGATATCGAATGGCAGGCTGGTGTTCCGGGGTGCAACAGAATCCGGGATTGCCGGTTATGTACAAGAGATGCGGAATCTGAAAGATGGAGCAGGCAGTGGCACCAACTCCCAATGGATTGAACGAGTGGAAATACTCCTGGCCGATGGCAAGCCTGTGAGAGCCGTGCCGGTCGGACAGAGTTGTGTGATCCGGTGCTTGCTCCGATTTGCCGAGCCCGTTCATCAACCAAGTCTGGGGATCGCGTTGGAGGGTCCCACTGGAGAACGGGTGACCACATTAAAATCAGACTACGGTCATGCCAATCCTTTCCGTGGCGTGTGCCAGGGAAAATTTGAGTTGGAATGCATGCTTGAAAGCCTGCCGGTGCATCCTGGAAGTTATAACGTAAGGTTGCGACTGGAGGGTAATCATAGGACATTAGAGCTTTTGGAAAGTGTGATGGATTTGGAGATCACACCCTCGGACTATTTGAACAATGGTGGTAAATACGGACCGGGGGTGCTGATTTTACAACAACAGTGGAAGATAAAGACGTTATGAGCAAAGAAGATCAGCTGACGGGACGGCATACGGAGCGGATGGTTCCTGGGACGGAAAAATGGCGCCGGACTTATGGAGAGCACATCAGCAGATATCAATTTGCCGCAGATCAGAGCGGGAGTCCGCGCCGGATCGCGGATGTGGGTTGTGGGGTGGGATATGGTGCGCGCTGGCTGGCGGAGCGCACCGGTGCCAAGGTGGATGCTTTTGACGCCTCCGGGGAGGCAATTCAAACTGCGGAGAAGTATTTCCCCCACCCGGGGGTTTCATTTCAAAAAAAGGCTATGGAAGATATGCCTGACATACCGAATACCTACGATATGATTGTCGCCCTCGAAGTGATCGAGCACCTGGCGGGACCGGAGCGGCTGGTGGAGTGGGCACGTGGATCGCTTGCACCGGGAGGAGTATTCGTCGTAAGTACTCCCAACTCTCTGATTCAGCCGAAGCTTGCCGACGGCAGGACGCCGCGCAATCAATATCACTTGCGTGAATTTACCGAGCAGGAGTTTCGCGGGCTGTTAGGTGAATATTTTTCCATTGTGGAAATCCACAGTCAACGATTCACGCCTGAATTTCAAAGGTTGTATGATGCGATGCGCGGAGTGGTGGAAGATTTCCGGCATCAAATCCTCGCCCTGAGATTGAATCCGATGATCCGGCTGGCATTTGCCATAAACCGGCTGCGCGGAGCGGCTGTGCCGACACTGCCCACACGAGATACGCATTTGGTTCCGGGACCCGGAGATTACGAATATCCGCGCTTGGAAGGGGATGAAGAGAGATTGGATCGTGTTTTCGTGGCGGTATGCCGTTTCGCGGGTACAAATATGCGAGGTGTTGAATGATTTCAATCGCTGCCATAGGTAAAAAGACGAGCGCATTACCGCGGAAATCGGCCACGTTATGGCGTTATTTGAAGGATCCTTGCACGTATCCATTTTTGTGGCGCCGACTGGGCTGCCTGTTTTTTTCGCGCCCGTCGGATCTGAACTCAAGTGGGGATCAAGCGCGGCGGTGGTGCGCGGCGAAAGCCGTGGGGCGGGAGGATTTTATGATCTCAATGTCGCTGCCCGTTCCACTAATGCGGGTGGATGAGCGTTTTCCCGAAATCTGGCGTCATGCGAAATCCCGAACGTTGTCGGTCGGACTGAAGATGGGCGGCCCTGGAGAGGTGGATTTATTATATCATTTGGTAAGGGAGTTAGGTTGTCGTATCGTGGTGGAAACCGGGGTGGCCCATGGATGGTCCTCTTTGGCAATTCTGCTCGCCCTGCAGGACCGGCCCGGGGCAATGCTGTTCAGCTCGAATCTGCCTTATCGCGAGCAGGAGAATGAAGCGGACACCGGACGCGCCGTTCCCGAGGACTTGCTTGCTCAGTGGCGACTGTGTCACGGGGCGGATAACGACGTTTTGCCCAAGATTCTGGAGGAAGCGGGCGAGGTTGATCTATGTCATTATGATAGTAACAAAAGCTACGCGGGGCGAATGTGGGCCTATCGCGAGTTGTGGGAGGCGCTGCGCATGGGCGGTATCTTCCTGTCCGACGACGTCGGGGACAACCTTGCTTTCAAGCACTTCAGTATTTTAACCGGTGAGCATGCATATATTCTTCGCAAAGACATTACCGGGGATACACCACAGTATGTGGGTATTCTGGTTAAACGCAGCGGACGCCCGCTGCGGCAGCTTGTATTTTGATGAATATGAACTCGTTGATGGCAAGGACATGCGGGCGCGCACTATATGATCCGTTTGTGCGCGGAGGCAAACGGGTCCCGCCGTTGTTGTCCGTATGCCAGGGCCTTGTCAACCGTTCGCGGATAGTACGACTGCCCGAAGGGCATCCGTTAGTATCCTTTTTCAGCGATCATATGCCAACCACGAGTTATTCCGGATCGCGTTCCACATTGATTTGGTTGTGGGCGCATCTGGAGCGTACCCGGCCCAAGCGCTTGATGGAAATGGGCAGCGGATTAAGCACGCTGATGTTGGCGCGTTATCTCGACAGCTGCGGGACGTCCACCTGTTTGCATTCAGTGGACCACAGTCCGCAATGGCATCAGCAGACCTCGGAGATGCTGAAAAAAATCGGATTGGACCGCCATGTCCGGCTGGAGCTGGCTCCCATTGTAGATGCTCCCTCGGGGTGTGAATGGGGACCGGGCTACCAAATCAGAGAATGGGGCGGCTCTTATGATTTTGCATTGATCGATGGGCCTCCGTCGTCCTGCGGACGATTGGCCACATTACCATCATTATGGGAGCGATTGGAGATCGGTGCGGATGTTTTTGTGGACGATGCGGAACGAGATGGGGAGAGAGCCGCCATGAATAAATGGCTCACCCGGCACAAGACGCAGCTGAAGCTGGTGGAGATACTGCCGCTGGGCAAGGGACTTGCCTGGCTGAAAAAAACGGCATGAATCCTCCTTTGGTCAGCGTTCTGATTCCATGTTTCAACAATGCGGCGTTTGTCGGCGAGGCCATCGAGAGCGCCCTGCTACAGACCCATCCCAACACCGAAATTATTGTGGTCGACGACGGTTCCATCGATGACAGCCTGGCCCAAATCCGCTCCTTCGGCTCCCGCATCCGTTGGGAATCAGGGGCAAACCGTGGTGCCTGTGCCGCCCGCAACCGCGCGCTTGCTCTCAGCACGGGAGACTATATCCAGTTCCTCGACGCCGATGACCGCCTCGAACCGGAAAAAGTTTCCCGCCAGATCGCCGCGCTTTGCAATGCCGCTGCTGACACCGTTCTCTGCCAGATCGGACTTTTCGGCGATGCCAAGGGACGCCGCAAAGAAAAAAAACTTCATCCCCCCGTCACCGGTGACCCCCTGTCCTACTTCTTCGACTTCCCCATACAAACCGCGGCACCCCTCCATCCCCGCCGCTGGCTCCTCGCCGTCAACGGCTTTAATGAATCGCTTTCTCGCGCCCAGGAATTCGACCTCCACATCCGTCTCGCTGCCGCAGGATGCCACTTCATCATGATCGATGAAATCATGGTGTGGGTCCGTATGCACGACCAACAGCGGATCAGTCACCGTGCAATGCCTCTCCCAGAGCAAGTGGCCATGCTTACCGGCATGGCAGCCACGCTCGACCACCACCAAACTTGGACCCCGGCCCGCCGACGCCTCATTGCCAGCCGGCTCCTCAGTGTAGCCAGCCACTCGTTCCGCGCTGGTTATGCGGACACCGCCCGCAACGGATTTTCCTCCGCTCGCGCGATTGACCCGAACGCGGCCTTTCCGGAATCCCGTTTGCTCACCCTCTTGCGCCGCTGGCTTGGAGATATTCCCACGGAAGCGTTTGCCGCCCGTGTCCGCCCTCTGCTCCGCCGCTGATCTGAAATGCGCATCGCATTTATTACCCCAGAATTTGTCACCGGTCCCACCCCCGATGGAGGACTCGCCAATTATCTCGGCCGCGTATCCGAGGCACTCGCTGCCGCCGGACACGAGGTTCATGTTCTCTCCCGCGCCGCCGATGACCGCTCGTTTGAATACCGTGGCGTCCGCGTCCACCACGTGCGCCCGTGGTGGGGCACCGTCCTCCGTCTTGACCGCATCGACATGCTCGTTCCGCGCTCCCTGTACAACGTCTATCAAGACATCAAAGCCGCATGGTCGGTCTGGTGCCGTTGGCAATCCCTTCGCGGCACCCTGCCATTTGACATCATCCAGTGCGCCAATGTCATGGGAATCGGCCTTTTCTTCCGCTTCGAAGAGGGCATTCCCATCGTCTTCCGCATGTCCAGCCACCGTCCCACATGGGACCGTGCCGCCGGGATTCCCTGCGGACTTCAAACCCGCCTCCGCTGGTCGCTTGAACGCATTTCCCTCGCAGCCGCCAACGCCGTCTATGCGCC
>CAZTYG010000180.1:0-5049 GCA_964617445.1 uncultured Blastochloridaceae bacterium | reverse complement strand
CCGAGGACCACTTCGGCGACATGGACTTCAAACTTTGCGGCACCCGCAAGGGCATTACCGGATTCCAGCTCGACCTCAAACTGGCAGGCATCTCCCTCGACATCCTTAACCTGGCAGTCGATCACGCCACCACCACGCGCCTCCAGATTCTGGATTTCATGCAGACCGTCATCGACGGCCCGCGCCAGGAAATGTCGCCCTTCGCCCCGCGCATCGAAGTGCTCCGCATCAATCCCGATAAGATCGGCCTGCTCATCGGTCCCGGTGGTAAAACGATTAAAGGTATCGCCGCCGAAACCGGTGCCGAAATCAATGTCGATGACGACGGCACCGTCAGCGTCTATTGCAGTAATCCGGCCGGCATGGCCCGGGCCAAAGAGATTATCGAGGGCATGTCCGCCGAGATCACTGTCGGCAAGACCTACCAGGGCAAAGTTGTTAGCATCAAAGACTTTGGTGCCTTCATTGAGGTCCTCCCCGGCAAGGACGGACTGGTTCACATCTCCGAGCTTTCCGACGCCCGCGTCGCCAAAGTGGAGGACGTTGTCCGCATGGGCCAGACCATTCACGTCAAATGCATTGGCATCGACGACAAAGGACGCGTCAAGCTCTCCCGCAGAGCCGCCCTCAAGGAAATGGAAGAAACCCAGGGCGAACCCGCCGAGGCCAATTCCTAAACCCCAACCCAATCAAGGAGAATATCACTATGGCCATCAGCATCGGATCCAAAGCACCGGACTTCGTCCTCAAGCGCAAAACCGCCGAAGGCATCGTCGATGTCAAACTCAGCGATAACTTCGGCAAAAAGAAAACCGTCCTGCTTTTCTTCCCGCTCGCCTTCACCGGCGTGTGTACCCAGGAAATGTGTGACGTGAGCCATGGCATCTCGGCCTATGAGGCGTTGGACGCCGCCGTCTTTGCCATCAGCGTGGACAGCCCCTTCGCCCAAGAGGCATGGGCGCAGAAAGAGAACATCAACATTCCCATCCTCAGCGATCTGAACAAAAAAGTGGCCGCCGACTACGGTGTGCTGCTTTCCGATCTGATCGGGCTGGGTTCCGTCAGCGCCCGCGCCGCCTTCGTCATCGATAAGGACGGCACCGTCAAATACAGCGAACAAACCCCGACCCCCAAAGACCTTCCCAACTTCGATGCCATCAAAGTGGCGTTGAAGGGTTGATAGGTACCCGGAGAGCCGGTTTCAAAAAAACCCGCGGATCATTTCCGCGGGTTTTTTTGATTTTGAGGACAAGACAGAGTCGGTGTGCTTTTGGAGGGCGAGACGTCGTCGAGCCGGGATCGTGGGGTATGGGTGAATTTCCATGAAAAAAAGGTAGTGCGATCCGGCAAGCTGTCTTCGGGCTTCGCAGCGCGTCGCCAATAATCGAAAGACGTGGGTCTGTGCGCAGCCATGCTCAGCGGACATCGTCACTCGACAACGCGCTGGACACGGGCAATATCTTTTTTTCACCCACAGCAGGAACTCATCACATGATCATCGAAAAATACACACTCGGCATGGGCGACCGATTCGCCCACCAGGGCGAGGCGCAGCTTCGCGCCATTATGCAGGGCCGCGACAAGGGCCTTCACGTCCACCCGGTCTGGAATAAATCCAACCGCGAACACACCATTGTCAAAAGCAAACCCGCCGACCTGCGCACCGAGGCCGACGCTGCGGTGCGTGCTCTGGGCTGGGACGCTCCCTATTATGTGGATGCCGACCATATCAATCTCAATACCGTCGATTCTTTTTTAGAGTGCAGCAATTTCTTCACCCTGGACGTCGCTGATTCCGTTGGCAAAACCCCGGAGTCGGGGGATGTGGACCGGTTTGGGAAATTCATGTCCCGTTGGAACGGGCGCGCCGCCATTCCCGGACTGGCGAGGGAGCTTGTTTTGGATGCGGACACCATGAGTGCCGCCGCGGGCAAGTTTTTGGCGGCCATGATCGAGGCGGGAAAAATCCACCGTCATATCACCGCGAAAATCGGTGCTGACTTCGTCACCGAAATTTCTGTGGATGAAACCGACACTCCGCAGACCCCGGCCGAGCTTTTTCTGATTCTTGCCATGCTCGCCATGGAAAATGTCCCGGCCCAGACCATTGCTCCGAAATTCACCGGACGCTTCAACAAGGGCGTCGATTACGTCGGCGACCTCGCCCAGTTTGAAAAGGAGTTCGACGAGGACCTCCACGTCATCGCCTTCGTGGTCAAAGAATTCGGCCTGCCCGGGTCGCTCAAGCTCAGCGTTCATTCCGGCAGTGATAAGTTCTCGCTCTACCCGGTGATCAACAAGCTTGTGAAAAAACACGGCTGCGGATTGCACGTGAAAACCGCGGGCACAACGTGGTTGGAAGAGGTCATCGGATTGGCAGAGGCCGGTGGGGGTGGGTTGGAAATCGCTCGCGATATTTATGCCGGTGCCCGTGGCCGTTTCGAGGAACTCACCGGCCCTTATGCGACCGTGATCGACATTGATCCCTCCCGTTTGCCTTCTCCGGAGGATGTGCGGCGCTGGGATTCCCAAACGTATGTTCGCGTGCTGCGCCACGATCCCGCCTGCTCGGACTACAACAGTCATTTCCGCCAGCTCATTCACGTGGCCTTCAAAGTCGCCGCCGAAATGGGTCCCCGCTATCGCGACGCCTTGGTGGAACACCGCACCATCGTTGCCCGCAACGTCACCGACAATTTGCTCAATCGCCATCTGCTGCCCGTGTTCGGCTGATCATGGACTGGCGGCCGGTTGGTTTTTGTCCACGTAAACGCGGGATATCCCTTCAAGAGGAAGCAGCACAGTGGGCTTGTTGCTGTAGGCCGACCGCTCCGGTCGGCGGAAAGAAGCCGGTCCTCCCCCGGTTCACGGGAGAGTCATCCCCGTGGCATGATCCACCAACCCCCGCCCTCCGGGCGTTGCCAAAGCGGTGTCGCCGCTACGCTCTGCCACCGCACTCCAAAACTGATATGGCCAGATCAATCCGCGGCGAGGACGGACTCGTCGAGCAGATCATCCACGCGTAGGTTGAAGAGAATCCACTGGGAGGTTTGGGGATTGATGCGGTAGAAGAACTGCCAGCGCAGGGGTTCGTTTTCCAAGGAGACGATGTAGGTAAGGAGGCGCAGTTGGTTGGGGAGGACGCGGTGGTCGTAGAGTTCGTAGGACTGCATTTTCCCGAATGCCTCGACGGCGGTGCGGGCCTGGTTCTTGAAGGCATCGACGCCCTCGGTGAGGGATTCGAGGTCACTGCCGCGGATGAATTCGTCGAAGGCGCGGTCGACCTGATCGGCTTGGAACTGGACGAAGAATCGTTCGAGGGCGATGCGGATTTCTTGCGGTGGTTGTTCTTTATTGGGGTTGTGCGGGAGGAAGCCGCGGAGGTCATCGACTTTGAGATTGAGGAGGGTCCATTTGTTGCCGACCGGGGCGAAGAAGATGAAGCGCCAGCGCAGGAGTTTGAATTCGTGCTGAGAAAGGTGGGTGACGGTGAGGATGCGCTCGCCGGTGTTTTGAACCTCCCAGTAGTGGTGGGATTGGAGCGGGCCGTAGGAGCGAAAGCTGTTTTCGGTGAGGGTGACGAATTTATCGGTGATCTCCCGGGAGTCGGCGAACTTGGTGCCACTGAAGAGTGCGAAGAAGGCCTCGCGTGGGGTCTGGGATTTGAGGGCTGCGAAGAAGGAGTTGAGGCGTTGGATGACGGCTGCGGGAACACCTTCGGGAACGCGTGCGGATGGGGGAGGGGCGCCTTCGGGATCGAGTGGGCGGACCGGGGTGATGGGGCGGAATGGGGAGTCGGGGGTGGCGCAGAGCGGGGTGGTGAGGATGAAAGCCAGGATGGCGTGGCAGAGGAGGCCGGAGAAAGGACGGCGGAGATGGCAGCGGTCCGCTGCGGGCATAGGGGATGCGGAGATCACGAACGTTGGAGGAGCGCGGTGAGGGCTTGTTTGGGATGTTCCGACAACCAGGGGCCGTGGGCGAAGCCGATGCCGTCGAGTTCGTATTCGCGGAGGGTGGTGAGGGATTGTTTGAGTGCGACGGGGTCGGTGCAGTATTTGTCGGGGAGGGGGACGGGGCCGTCGGGTGGGAGGTTGACGATGGCGTCACCGACGAAGAGGAAGCGGAGAAGGGGGTCGTAGTAGGCATGTTCTCCGAGGCCGGCACCGGGCAGGGCGATGGGATGGAGTCCCTGAATGGTTTTTTCACCATCGACGATGATGTCGGGCTTGAAGGAGAGTTCTTTGACGGCGTAGGCGGATGCGGCGACGGGGACCGGCTTTTGTTTTCTTAAGTCCGGTGTATTGCGTTCGTGGTTGGCGTTGGTGAGAAAGACAGCCACCACGCGCCCCATTTTTTCCAGGATGCGGTCGATTTCCGGGGAGGTGGGGATGGGATCGATCAGAACGACTTTTTCCTGGTGGGCCCATGCGTGTGCTGTGAGGTCGGTTTTGACTTCGGGATTGTAGGAGGTCCATTCCAGCACGCGGGGGTGGGGTTGGTGGTAGGATGGAGTTTGTTGGGCCATGGCGGGAGGTGACGGTGTTGTGGATTTCCGTGGTTATCCGCCGATGAGTTTTTTATAGGCGGTGGGGTCGTGAAGGGCTTCGAGTTCAGCGGGATCGGAGGGCCGGAGTTCGAAAACCCAGCCACCTTCGTAGGGTTGTTGATTGATGAGCGCGGGGTCGGCCGAGAGGGCGTCGTTGACGGCGGTAATCTCGCCGGATACGGGGGCGTAGATGTCGGAGGCGGCTTTGACACTTTCGACCACGGCGACCGGCTCTTTGGCTTTCACGATGCGTCCTACCTTGGGAAGCTCGACATAAACGACATCGGAGAGTTCGTTTTGGGCGTGATGGGTGATGCCGACTTTTGCCGGGGTATCGGCGGCGGCGATCCATTCATGGGTGGCGGCACGACGCTCGTGGAAGGCAGCCGACTCGGCTTCAAGGTCACCGGCGTGGATCTGAATCCGGTCGCTTGGTTCATCGTGAAGAATGAGCTGGCCTGCTCGGATCCACAGCAGGTCAAGGCGTTCTTCGACGAGATCGA
>CAZTYG010000179.1:0-5049 GCA_964617445.1 uncultured Blastochloridaceae bacterium | reverse complement strand
TGAAGGCGATGGTGAAGTCTTTGCCTTTATAATTCACCGCGATGGTCTCTTTGGCTTCGCCGACGTCGGGGGTGTTGGCGGTGATTTCGAGGGAGTTTTTGCCGAATCCGAGTTTGATGGAGTTGGACTTTTCGCTGGAGAGCAAGGCCACACGCTTGACGCTGGCGAGGAATTGTTCGCGTTCGAGGATGACGCGTTCTTTGGTCTCGTTGGGGATGACCTGCTGGTAGTTGGGGTAGTTGCCTTCGATCAGTTTGGAGATGAGATAGGTGGACCCCACGGTGAGGGCGATTTGGTTTTCGGCCACGGCGATCTCGACATCATCCTGGTCGCCGAGGATGCGTTGGAGTTCGTTGACGGCTTTGGTGGGGAGAATGACGTCGGTCTGGTTGGCGGCGGGAAAATCGATCTCGTGTTCGACGAGCGCCAGACGGCGGCCGTCGGTGGCGACCACGAGGAGTTTGCCGTCTTTGAAGCTGAGCAGGCAGCCGTTGAGGACGTAGCGGCTTTCGTCGGTGGACATGGCGTAGGCGGTTTTGCGCAGCATGTCGCGAAAGACCACCTGGGGAAGACGGAAGAGTTTGGCGTTGTCGGTTTTGGGGAAGGGAGGGAAGTCTTCTTCGGGCAGACCCATGATTTTAAAGGTGCTGTTGCCGGAGCGAATGGTGGCCTGCTGTTTGGAATCGACGTCGATGGAGATGGCGGCGGCGGGAAGTTCGCGAATGATGCTCAGGAGTTTGCGGGCGGGCAGGGTGACGCTGCCGGGCTTTTCGATTTCGGCGGCGGCTTCGGTGCGGACTCCGGTGTCGAGGTCGGTGGTGGCGAGCTGGAGGGCGTTATCGGTGGTTTTGAGAAGGACGTTGCTGAGCACAGGCAGGGTGGTGCGGGTGCTGACGACGCTTTGGACGACTTGGAGGCCTTCGAGGAGGGAATCGCGTTGGATGCTGAGCTTCATGGTTTAGGGGAACACTAGACGGGTTATTTCCGAATCAAATAAAAAAGTACCCATGTTTCATTCGTAGTAGTAATGGTGTGAAGAACCGGCATCAAACGGCGTAAGTAGTTGAAAATGATGTTCTTGAGGCGGTAGCAAGGTGGCAATAAGTGGCGTGGAAGGCGGGATTGTCCGGGGTCGTTGCGGAAGCGGGAGGGTTATGGGGAGTTTTACGCGGAGTTGTTGGCGGGTTGTTGGTGGGCGTTTCGGACAAGCAAGATGGCAAGGAATGGGCGGGAACCGGGATCGTCAGCAGTGTCAAGGGGAGGGATTTTCGGGGATGGACGAGTTGATCGCGGGGATAGCCTGAAGGGAGGTTGGAGGCAAGGCTCAGGCGTTGGGAGACTCGAGTTTCTTGGAGACGAGTTCGACTTGCTGGCGGAAATGCAATTCTTTCTGCATGAGAGATTCGACTTTCTTAACGGCGTGGAGCACAGTGCCGTGGTCGCGTCCACCGAAGGCGTCGCCGATGTCCTGGAGGGACTTGCCGGTTTTCTGACGGCTGAGATACATGGCGACCATGCGTGGGATGGCGATGTTGTTGGGGCGGCGTTTGCTGGTCATGTCGGACATGCGGATGTCGAAGGACTCGGCGACGCGGCGCTGGATGAGGTCGATGGAGACGGCCTGGGTGCGTTCTTGTTGGATGAAGTCTTTGAGAAGGTCCTCGACCTGGGCCTGGGTGATGCGGCGCTCGTTGAGGGTGGCCCATGCGGCGACGCGGTTGAGGGCGCCTTCGAGGCGGCGGATGTTGGCCTTGATGTTTTCGGCGATGAAGAGCAGGACGCTGTCACCAAGGCGGACGTTCATTTTCTCGGACTTGGAGCGCAGGATGGCGAGGCGGGTCTCGATGTCGGGGGGCTGGAGTTCGGCGGTGAGGCCCCATTCGAAGCGGGAGACGAGGCGTTGTTCGAGGTTGTGGACTTCGGAGGGAGGGGAGTCGCTGGTGAGGACAATTTGTTTGTTGCCGTCGAAGAGGGCGTTGAAGGTGTGGAAGAATTCCTCCTGGGAGCGGTCTTTGCCGGCGAAGAATTGGACGTCGTCGATGAAGAGGGCGTCGGCCTGGCGGAAGCGGCGGCGGAATTTGATGAGCTCGCCGTGTTGAATGGCGGTGACGAACTCGTTGGTGAATTGTTCGGAGGTGACGTAGACGATTTTGGCGGAGGGGCGTTTGTCGAGAATGTGGTGGCCGACGGCGTGCATGAGGTGGGTCTTGCCGAGACCGACGGAGCCGTGGATGAAGAGGGGGTTGTAGGTGCGGGCGGGGGATTCGGCGACGGCGCGGGCGGCGGCGTGGGCGAACTGGTTGTTCATGCCGACGACGAAAGTGTCGAACTGGTAGCGGGGGATAAGGTCGTTGGCGGGGGGACGGGAGGAGGATCGGGAGCGGCTGGCGGCGGGAGCCGCGGCAGTGGCGGTGCTGTTGGCGGTGGTGGTGCCGTTGGAAGGATGGGCGGCGGAGATGATACGGGAGTCTTGGGTGGCGGCGGCTTCAAATGCGATCTTCATGCCACGGCCACCGGCCAGCTCGAAGCATTCGCACAGCTCGGAGAAGTAGTTTTCTTCAATCCAGTATTGGGAGATGGAGTTTTCGATGCCGAGAATGAGGCGGTCGGACTCGCAGGCGACGGGGGTGATGGGAGCGAACCAGCGCTGAAAGGCGTCGGGGGAGATGAGTTTTTTAAGGTGCTGGCACGTCATCTGCCAGAGGGTGTGGTGGTCGGAGTGTGACGTGCGTGGTTCCATGAGCGGGGTACAATTAGAGTCATGGCGAAAATGCTGACAAGCGGAAAAGCTTTTGTGACGAAACTTTTCATCCGGGATGTGACTTGACAGGCGCGTGTTGTCATCAAGGTAGGGGGTTTTCGAGTTACGATTTTTAATTTCCTTTGGCTGTTTTCTTTTTTGCCCCGCTCCCACGTGATACTTCGCAAACGTGGCTTCGAAGCCCTCAGAGGCCGTCAACAAAGTGCGGAAACGCCGTCTTTCGGCGGATCAAGCCACCGGACTTTTCGGGTTTTCACGTATGTCGTGAAAGGAGAATGGCCTCGACCGGGTTGGGTGGGTTCGTATGCTGCGAGGTCATGGAATTACCGTCGGGCAACGCCTATTATCGTGTGGAGGGACGTTCGCCGCTCCATGGGGAGATCGAGCCGCAGGGCAACAAGAATGAGGCGATGCCTCTGTTGGCGGCGTGTTTGCTGACGGATGAGCCGATGGTGTTGGAGAATGTTCCGCCGATCGAGGATGTGCGCATATTGCTGCAAATCTTGAGCGAGCTGGGGGCCACGGTGCAG
Organism: uncultured Blastochloridaceae bacterium; assembly: GCA_964617445.1. Lineage (GTDB taxonomy): Bacteria > Verrucomicrobiota > Verrucomicrobiia > Methylacidiphilales > CAZTYG01 > CAZTYG01. The sequence goes on along the minus strand of CAZTYG010000179.1, from coordinate 1,758 downwards.
GCGGAGGAGCACGGTCAGCGAATGACAGTGACGGTGCACGCGGAGAAAAAGCCATCGCATCATCTACCCGCTCATCTGAGTTCGAAGCTGCGCGGGTCGGTGACGCTGGCGGGTGCGTTGTTGGGGCGTTGCGGCAAGGTGTTTCTGCCGATGCCTGGCGGGGACCGGATCGGGCGGCGCAGGTTGGACACACACATGCTGGCGTTGCAGGCGCTGGGGGCGACGATCAAGGTTTCGCGGGAGGGCTTCGAGCTGCGGGCGCGCAAGCTGGAGGGGACGGATGTGTTGCTGGATGAAACATCGGTGACGGGAACGGAAAACGCAGTGATGGCCGCAGTGCTGGCACCGGGAGAAACGTATATTCGCAATGCGGCGAGCGAACCGCACGTGCAGGGGTTGTGCCGGATGTTGGTGAAGATGGGGGCGAAGATCGACGGCATTGGATCGAACATTCTTCGGGTGCGTGGGGTCAAACATTTGAAAGGGACGCGGTTCCGGGTGGGGCCGGATTATCTGGAGGTGGGGAGTTTTATTTCACTGGCGGCGGTGACGCGCGGGGAGGTGCACATCCGCAACGCCGACCTGCCAAATCTACGAATGATCCGGCTGGTGTTCGAACGGCTGGGGGTGCGGACCGTGCCGCAGGGGCGCGACCTGCTTGTGCCGACCAAACAAAAGTTGCGCATTGTGAACGACATGGGCGGGGCGACACCGCGGATCGAGGACGCGCCATGGCCGGGTTTTCCGGCGGATATGACGTCGGTGGCGCTGGTGACGGCCACGCAGTGCCGGGGGACGATTTTGATCCACGAGAAGATGTTCGAGTCGCGTTTGTTTTTCGTGGACGGGTTGATCGGGATGGGGGCGCGGATCGTATTGTGCGACCCTCACCGGGCGGTGGTGATCGGTCCGGAGCGGCTGCGCGGGGCGCGGCTCATCAGTCCGGATATTCGAGCGGGAATGGCGATGTTGATCGCCGCGCTGACCGCGGAGGGGGAATCGCAGATCATGAACATCGGTCAGATCGACCGCGGGTTCACGCGGCTGGACGAGCGGTTGCGCGCGCTGGGTGCGAAGATCGAGCGCTGCGAGTGAACCCGGAAGTGGAGCAACGCTGGCGCGCTGCGGGTTTCGATGCGGCGGATGTGGAGGAGGACTTTCAACGTTCGGGCGGCCCCGGTGGGCAGAACGTGAACAAGGTTTCGACGGCGGTGAGGCTGGCGCATCGTCCGAGCGGGACGGTGGTGGTGGCGCGGGAGGAGCGGACGCAGGGACGCAACCGGGAGCTGGCGTGGGAGCGATTACTTGGAAAGCTGGTGGCGGAAAGGGATCGCGTGTGTTCGGCGCGGCGGCAGGAGCGTGAGAAGGAGCGCCGCCGCAAACGGCAGCGGCCCAAGTCGGTGAAGCGGGCGTTCGTTGAGGGAAAACGACGGCGGTCGGAGGTTAAATCAGGTCGGCGCAGGGGCGGGGCTGGTGGGGAATGAGGGATACGGGGGCGATTGGTGGTGGGGGAATGACTCTCGTGTGAACCAGGGTGGGGCCGAGCATTGACGAGCGGAGCGCTCGTCCTACAGGAGGGCATGCGTAGCTCAATGCCGGAAGTGGCGACGGGAGGTGAAGACCATGGCCATGCCAGCGACGTCGGCTGCGGCGATGACCTCGGCGTCACGGACGGAGCCGCCGGGTTGAATGGCGGCGGTGGCACCGGCTGCGGCTGCGGCTTGAATGCCATCGGCGAATGGAAAGAAGGCGTCGGAG
>CAZTYG010000178.1:3199-5054 GCA_964617445.1 uncultured Blastochloridaceae bacterium | reverse complement strand
GTTTCGCCGTGATTGCCGGCTGCGAACCATGTCCACAAAAAGGTGGTAGGCGGAGCGAAGAAGGAATGAGCGGGGTTGATCGGCATGGCCGAGTAAATCAGGGTGTCGGGAGAATTTAAGAAAAAGTTCCTGGATCAGATCGCGGGCGTCGGCTTCGCAGCGGGTCAGGTTCAGCAGGAATCCATACAGGGCATCGGCATGCTCATCATAGAGCTGTTCAATGGAAATCTGATCCGCCATTGCAGTAAGGACGAAGCAATCGGTAGTTTTTGTCTAGAATATTCCAGACGGGTTCAGGGCCCGGGCTTCACCGCGTCCAGAAAAGCCGAGACCACGGCGTCGCGTTCGTTTTCGCGCCAGGCCACGCCGACGACGAAGGGTGGGGGCGCGGGCTTGAGGGGGCGGACTTCGAGCCGCGGGCCGGAGAGGCATTCGAAGCCCTGTTGCACCAGGGCGACGCCGCGGCCGGCTTCGACGGCGGCAATCAGGCTGGTGGCGCTGTCATGTTCCTCGCCAATCTGCGGCATGGCTTTTTGCTTTTTGAAGAGGTTTTCCAACCACGCATGGTATTCGGGATAGTCCTCCTTGGAGTAGGCAATGAGCCGCTCGGCGGCCACTTCGCGCAGGCCGATCCTGGCCGGCCGCGCCAGCGGATGCGCCGGATGCATGGCGAGGGAGACCGCATGGTTGCGCAGGGGACGAAATTTGATTCCGCCGGATGAGGGCAACCGCGAGGGGCGGATCATCAACGCCACATCCAGCCGCCGCGCACGCAATCCCTCCAGCATTTCCTCGGTGGACATGTCATGGAGCCGGACCCGCACGCCCGCCTCGGCGGCATGGAACTGTCGCAGAGCCTGCGGCAGGATGTCGATGGTGAGCGAGGGGGCGTAACCGATGTGGATTTGTGTCCGCCCTTTGCCGGAAAGTGCCGCCGCCATGGCCACGGCTTGTTCGGCACGTTCAAGCACCGCGCGGGCCTCGGGAAGGAACAGCCGCCCCGCGGCGGTCAGGGCCAGGGATTGCGGTTTGCGCTCGAACAGGACAATGCCCAGCTCCTCCTCCAGATCGCGTATCTGGCGGCTCAGGGGAGGTTGCGAAACGTGCAGCCGGGCCGCCGCACGCGTCACGTTCTCCTCTTCGGCCACCGCCACAAAGTATCGCAGATGACGCAGTTCCATACGCGTGTTCGAGCATACCTTGCGGGTATGGCAAGGCAAGGAAACAGGTATTTCTCATCCCTGCTCTAATTTGCCATGATGGGGGCATCGGAGCATTCCGGAACTAAACACACACCAACCCAACCAACCCAACGAAAGGAACCAAGATGAAATCATTCAAATACAACCGACTCGACAAATCGGACGCCGCCGTCCTGCTGGTCGATCACCAAACCGGCCTGACCAATCTTGTCCACGACTTCACCCCGGATGATTTCAAAAACAACGTGCTCGCCCTGGCCGGGGCGGCGAAATACTTCCAGTTGCCCACCATCCTGACGACCAGCTTCGAGGAGGGCCCGAACGGTCCTTTGGTGCCGGAACTCAAGGAACAATTTCCCGACGCCCCCTGCATCGCCCGGCCCGGACAGATCAACGCCTGGGACAACGAGGACTTTGTCAAAGCGGTGAAGGCCACGGGCAAAAAGCAACTGATCATCGCCGGGATCGTGACCGAAGTCTGTGTCGCCTTCCCCACGCTTTCGGCACTGGAGGAAGGTTACGAGGTCTTCGTGGTCACTGATGCCTCGGGCACCTTCAACCAAACCACCCGCGACGCCGCATGGAACCGCATGTCGGCTGCCGGAGCGCAGCTGCTGACGTGGTTCGGTGCCGCCTGCGAGCTGCACCGCGAC
>CAZTYG010000178.1:0-3189 GCA_964617445.1 uncultured Blastochloridaceae bacterium | reverse complement strand
GCGCGCTCTTCTCCAACCACCTGCCCAACTACCGTTGCCTGATCAACAGCTACAGCGCTGGTTTCGCAGCGGGCAAGCGCGGGTGACCTCCGTGTCCGTCACCCGGGTCCCCGCAGGACTGTCCTGCGGGGGCCGGGCCGGTCGGCCTTGAATTTTCACCCCTCACCCCTTCCAACACCACGATGAAAAAAATTACCCGCATTCTCAAAAAAAGCGCGCCCCACTGGGTCGGCGACGGCTTTCCCGTGCAAAGCATTTTCGACTACCACCGCGCCGGTCGCGATCTGAGCCCGTTTCTTCTGCTCGACTACGCGGCACCCCACGACTTCCCGCCCGGAAGCGGGCGGCGCGGTGTGGGCACCCATCCTCACAAGGGTTTCGAGACCGTGACCATCGCCTATCAGGGCGAACTCGAACACGGCGATTCCACCGGGCAGGGCGGCAAAATCGGGCCCGGCGATGTGCAATGGATGACCGCAGGTCGTGGAATTCTGCACCAGGAGTTCCATTCCGAAGCGTTCACGAAATCCGGCGGGACGTTGGAGATGGTGCAACTCTGGGTCAATCTGCGTGCCGCCGACAAACTGAGCCCTCCCGGCTATCAGGCCATCTCCGCCGCGCAGATTCCCACGGTGCCGACAGGCGAAACGCGGGGAACCATCCGGGTCATTGCGGGGAGCTGCGGCGGGGTGCAGGGCCCGGCCCGCACGTTCACGCCGATGAATGTCTGGGACATCGCTATCGAAGCGGACGGTCCGGTGACCCTGCCGCTGACCGAGGGACATACCGCCGCGCTGCTGGTTCTGAAGGGTCGCGCCCAATTCGGTAGCGGTAGCGGAGGCGCCGCTGGCGATGCAAACGAGCAGGCGGGGGCCGGGGAGCTGGCTGTCTTCTCCCGCGAGGGTAACTCCATCCGCTTGGGAGCGTCCACGTCCTCCCGATACCTGCTGCTCAGCGGCGAACCGATCGACGAACCCATCGTCGGCAGCGGACCCTTTGTGATGAATACGGCGGAAGAAATCCGCCAGGCGCACGAGGATTTCCGCGCGGGAAAAATGGGGCGGTTGGATTGACCCGCATGTTTCACGCCGCCTTGCGGCTTGAAACATGCACCCCTCAAGGAAGTGCTTGGTCCGACCCGGGTCAGTCCGTGAAACGTGAAAAGCTCAGTGCAAGTGGTGGATCGGCATCTGGACTCCGATGTTTCTTGGGATGATCTGAAAAACAGAATCCTATTCCCATGAATCTCGATACCGAGAAACTCTCTGACTCGCCAGCTTCGTTCTGGACGTAGGTGACCGAAATATATCGTTTCTGTGTCACACTGGTCCCCACTGATCGGATCATATTCCAATGGGCCCAACCGAGATGAGCAACAAGCAAACCTCGCCAAGATGGACTCTCCCAGACTAGCAGGAAATGCGGAACATGGTGCGCAAAATAAACTCGATTCCATCCCGATTCGCATTGGGGTTCCCCACCGCGCGCACGCACCGAGCCCGGACAGCAGCGCCGGCGGCTACGTCCTCATCCCATCGCACGGGCATCGATGCGGATTTTGATGGTTCCCATGGGATTGCCCTGAAACTTGAATTTGCGCGGGATGCTGGCGGCGGGAGTGGTCCACAGATTCTGGCTGACATCCCAGACCAGGGGGAGGACGCCGGCATGGGTGGCCAAACGCTGGGCGATTCCAGTGGGCGCACCGTCGGGCATGAGGAACAACAATCCCTCGAAGGTGAATAATGGAATGGATTTGCCGCTGAGGGAGGCGAGTGCGGGGCCGATCATGGGTTGGGATTTTTTAAGCACATCCTGGACCCGGGTCGTATCGAGCTGGAAGGCCTTGGCGACATCGACGGCCTGCCCGGCAATGTCCAGCAGGGTCTCGGGTTTGAGTTCCTGGGGCACCAGTGCCAGGGAGAGGCTGAAGGGAATGAGGTGGCGGTTGGCAAGGGTCGAACTGCTGCCGGTGGCGGCAACAAAGAGTTCGGCCTGGTGCCAGACGACGGTTTGGGAGGCTTGGTTGAGGCGGGCGGAGTAGGCAAAGCTGTTACGGCCGCTGGAGGCTTCGCAGGCGAACCAGTGGGCTTTGAGGGTGTCCATCCACTGCACCGGTGTGCGGGACGTGAGGGGCTGCCTGCCTCCCGGACGGGAGGCCCATCCAGGGGTGCCGCGCATCATTCCCGGAAAGGATCGTTGTTCGAATGTGATGGCCGGTGTGCCCACACGAATGCTGAGGGGCTCACCGACGCGCGCCGCACCGAGATCAAGGATTTCAAAAGAGGCTTTCAACACCGTCTTGCCGGCTTTGTTGACACCTTCCACGGCAAGCTGCATTCCGTCTTTGAGGGCATCGTCGTAAACCGCGAAGAATTGCATTTCCTGGTGGTCGTGGATGCGCGCTTTGATTTGGGTGAGCAGGTTGCTGACGAGGCGGGCGGACGGCGAGACCGCGGGGGGGAGTGCGGCGAGTGGGGAGCCGCCGATCATGCCAATGATATCCGACGCTTTGGTGAGGGATTTGCGCACGTTTTCATCGGATTCCATGATTTGAATGCCCAGGGAAAGGCGGCGGGGATGGAGGCCGAGAAACAGCAGGGAGGAGCCGGACAGGGAGACCACCGGGCTGCCGGAGGAATCGGTATCGTCCTGAAAGGTCCATGCGGTGGATTCGCCACAACAGTCAAAACGCACCACCCCCTCGCGGGTGTTTTTGAACAGGTCCTTGCTGAGAAAGTTCCGGGTGTGGACTTCGAGGGAATGGAGAAAAATGGCGACGAAGTGGCGGTTGTCGATCACATGGGCACCGTTGGTGAGCGGAGGCGGGGAGCCGATGGGGTGATCCAGAAAGTGGGTCGGTGCCGCGGCCACCCTTGCGGAGCGAGGGCTGTTTGCGGCGGTGGCGCGCGGGCGGGTGGAGGCGGGGCGCGCGGTGGCGCGAGCGCTGCGGGGGGAGGCGGGTCGGCGGGAGGTGCTCATGATAAACGTGGTTTGGCTCTCCTTATATGTATATGTTTCGATGTGGGCAAGGAGAAAGAAAACCGGGATAGGAACCAGCGCCACCGCTGGAGGGCGAGACGATGTCGAGCCGGACGCGTGCGTGGATGGGTGGCCTCTTCCTGATGATGGGGGTGCGTGACTGCAAGCTGTCTTCCGGCGGGCGCGGAGTCCCGCCCTCCCTGCCGG
>CAZTYG010000177.1:0-5057 GCA_964617445.1 uncultured Blastochloridaceae bacterium | reverse complement strand
ACTACGGCGAAACCTACGACGTGCTGCTCATTGTTGAACCCACCTGCCCCTTGCGCCGTCCGCAGGACATTGAGGGCTGTATCGAGTTGTTGCGCACATCCGGAGCCGACTCGGTGGTTGCCGTCAGCCCGGTGGACAGCAAATACAACCCGGCCAAAATCCTGAAAATCGATGCCGGAAAGCTCCACTTTTATCTGCCCGAAGGGGCCGCAGTCAAAACCCGCCAGTCCCTGCATAGCTATCACTACCGCAATGGCGCCTGCTACGCCCTCACCCGGCGCGCCTTGCTCGAACAGGGACGCATCTTCACCGAACACACCCTGCCACACATCATCGACCGTCCCCTGCCCAACATCGACGAACCCATCGACCTGCAATGGGCCGAATTTCTGACATTATCGGGTACCGTTTCCCTGAAATAGCAGTCTGGTGACGAGCCAACATCCGTCGGAAAATTTCCCTCGCATGATACCGCCTGCATGGGCTTTAATGATCGGCTTCCCATGAAAAAAATAGCTGTTGTTCTGGTGGACCGCGCCAATTACGGTCGACTCAAACCAGTCATGGGCACACTCAAGGCCCATCCTGACATGGAACTCCAGACGGTTTGCGCCGGTACGATGTTGCTGGAGCGCTTTGGGCGGGCGCGGGATGTCGTCGAAAAAGACGGATTCCGAGTGGACAGCGAGGTCTATCTGGAAGTGGAAGGCTCGGTGCCGATCACCATGACCAAGTCCATTGGCATGGCCATTCTCGAATTCTCCTCCGAATTCCAGCGCCTCAAACCCGATTTCGTGCTGGTCATCGGCGACCGCTATGAAGCCATGGGCGCGGCCATTGCCGCCGCCTATCAGAATTTGTGCCTCATCCACCTCCAGGGCGGCGAAGTCACCGGCTCCATTGATGAGTCCACCCGCCACGCCATCACCAAACTGGCCCACTACCATTTCCCCGCCACCCAACGCGCGGCTGATTTCATCATCCGCATGGGCGAACGTGCCGAAACCGTCTTCCCCCTCGGCTGCCCGAGCGCTGATGTCGTCCAATCCGCCGCCGCCTCCATCCCGCGCGAAAAACTTCAAAACCTCGGCGTCGGCACCCGTATGGATTTTTCCTCACCCTATTTGCTGGTGCTTTTCCATCCCGTCACCACCGAATACGGCGGTCAGGAGGAACAAATGCAGGCCCTGCTCGACGCCCTGCTTGCGCACCAACAACAAACCGTCCTGCTCTGGCCCAACATCGATGCCGGCTCCGACGGCGTCACCCAGGCCATCCGCCGCTTCCGCGAGCACCATCATGACTTCCCCCTGCACGCCTACAAAAACCTCGAGCCGGAAACCTATATCCCCGTCCTCAAACATGCCGCCTGCGCCATCGGTAATTCCTCCTCCTTCATCCGGGACGCATCCTTCCTCGGCACACCCATCGTCCTGGTCGGCTCCCGCCAGGACGGACGCGAACGCTGCGGGGCTGTACTGCGCGTCGAACCCACCCCGGATGCCATCCTCAACGGCATCCGCTCCCAACTGGCACACGGCCCCTATCCCGCCTCGGACCTGTATGGCAAACCCGGAGTGTCGCAGGCCATCGCCGGACAAATCGCCACATTGCGCCCCTACGCGCAGAAGAAACTGGCCTATCCGGGCATCTGATTCCCCATGCTGGTCATTCTCAACTACCACTACATCCGGGAATCCTTCGAGGCACCGCATCCCTCCATTTTCGGCATCACACCCGGCGGCTTCCGCAGCCAGTTGGAGCTGCTGGCGACCCAGGGGGAATTCATCAGCCTGACCGACCTGGCTTCCGCCATCTCCGCCGACACCGCCCTTCCGGAGCGCTCACTGCTGGTTACCTTCGACGACGCGTTGCGCGAACAATATGAAATCGCCCGCCCCATCCTGCGGCAGCTGGGTATTCCCGCCGTGTATTTCGCCAATACCAGTGTTCATCAAAACCACACCGTCTCCACCGTTCACATGATCCATCTGCTGCGCAGCCGGCTCGCACCGGAGGATTTCCTGCGCGAAGTCGAAAAGGAATCACGCAGGCTCGGCATCCATCCGGGGCCGGAATCGGTGGACACCGGACAAGCCCGACGCCAATACAGCTACGACAGCCCCCGGGCCGCAGCCGTGAAATATTACCTCAATTTCCAGCTCAGCCCCCGCCAGCAAACCTCGCTCATCCGCGGACTATTCACCCGACTCTGGCCGGAATCCGAACAAAACGTCTCACAGAACATCTACATGGACGTGGAACAACTGAAGTCATTGTGCACCGAACAATCGCTCGGCAGCCACGGCCACGAGCACCTGCCCATGGGAAAGTTGTCGGCGGCGGAATTTCAAAAACAGCTGCAGATGTCCTGGGAGCTGCTGGATCAATGGGGGCACCGGGGACCACGCACCTTCGCCTTTCCCTATGGCTCCACCGCCGCCTGCTCCCCCCTCCTGCGCACGCTGGCACCCATGTTTGACATGGTTGCCGGATTTACCATGGAACGCCGCGCCAATGAAACCATCAGCGATCCCCTCTTTCTTGCGCGCTATTCAAATGACGATCTACCCGGGGGCGCCCATCCCAACATCGCCATGGACAATTTATTCACCCATACTTGCCCGGTTGCATCAGAACCCAACCGATGAATTCAAAAGCAGAAAAGACTCCTCCACCCATTTTTGTTGGCGGACTGTTCAAATCCGGCACCAGTCTGCTGCGGGCCATGATCGGCCAGCACCCGGGTATTGTCTCCGGGCTGGAAACCTACTGGTTTGACCTCGATCTGGATCGCGGTGAAGGCAAATCCCCCCATTCCGATCCTGTCCGTCTGGCTCGTTTCTTCGACCTGGCCGAAGAGGAAGTTGCCACCATGATCAAACAAAGCCCGGATATTTACCGTTTTCTGGACATGTTTTTTTCGCGCGTCATGCAACGCAGTGGCAAAATCCGCTGGGCCGAAAAAACCCCCGGCAACATCCTCCACATGGATCGGATTCTCGTGGGCTGGCCGGATGCCAAAATTGTCCACATCATCCGCGATCCGCGCGATGTTTTCAGTTCGCTCAAGCAGGCCCGCAAATGGGACACGGTGGAGGAGTTCATGTCCCGCTGGTGTCTCTTTCTGGGCACCACAGAGCGCCATAAAACCAACCTGCCGCTGGGACCGGAACGCTACTTGGAAATTCGTTACGAATCACTGGTCACCGCGCCGCGTGAAACCATGCAAACGGTCATGGAATTTTGTGGCGCCCCGTGGCATGAGTCCGTGGGCCGCTTTGAGGGTTGCGAAGAGGATTTTCAAAAGGTCAGGACGATCACCGGCAAGGCCAGCACCACGCTGGACCGCCTGCGTCAGCCCGTCGCAACCGACCGGATCGGACTTTGGCGCACCGGTCTTTCACCACAAGAGACCAAAGACCTTGAAGCTGCGGCAAAAGCCGCGGGTCTGCTTGAGGTGTGGAGGAAAAGTTTACATTGAACCACCCCATGTCCAGCCCGCAAAAAGTCAAAACAGTCTTCTACATCATGAATTACGGATCTTCGGTCCGGAACATGGTGAAAGGTGGTGTATTGGAAAAACTCATCGGCAACGGCTGGAAACTCGTCCTGTTTTCCGTCCACCCCAAAGACCGGACACTGATCCTCGATGCACTTCCCCATGACCAAGTCGTCTTTGAGGAAATCGGAAACATCAAATTCCGCGGATTCCCACGTCTCCTGCAAAGGCTGCGGACTTATGTCTGGAGAAACCGGGTCGATTACCGGGAATTGAGTGCCATCCATGGCAGTGGCCACAGTGTCACAAATAGCCTGCAGGGAATTCTTGGACGACTATTGCATGCGGTTCCTTTCTCTATCTGGCGTTGGTTGGGGAGGCTTGGTCACCATTGGGACCGGGGTCAGGAACTTCTAAGGCTCTATAACCCATCGGCCATCATCATCAGCAATCCGATCGCCGATGAGGCCGTTGCCGTCGAATACTGCCGCAGGCGCAGCGTGAAAACCATCTGCGCACTGGAAAGCTGGGACAATCTCACCAACCGAGGGGCCCTGTATTGTCTGCCCGATCACCTGCTGGTCTGGAACACATTAATCCGTGATGAAGCCTTCAAACTCCATCAATATCCGGCTTCAAGAGTCCATGTCAACGGCATGGCCGCCTTCGATCTCTACGCAACTCCCCAGCTCTATCCCGATGAACCAACTTGGAGACGGGAGAACAACCTGCCGGACAATGGCCCGGTCATCGTATATAGCATGTCATCGCGCAGCGTTTACGAGGATGAGAATGTCGTGGTCCGGGTGCTGTGCGATGCGCGCTCAGCCGGGAAACTCCCCCATAACGCCCACATCGTGATCCGCTTCCATCCCCGTGACGCCGAGTTTGCCCGATGCCAATTCGCGGATATGGAGGGCGTCACCCTTCAACATCCGGACCTGAGCTTCAAACATACCAATAATGACGCCACTATGGGTGGCAATCCGGTGATGCTCGGAGCCACCATGAAATACGCATCCGTCGTGATCAATATGTTCTCCACCATGTGTCTGGACGCCATGGCGAACGATACACCTGTCGTGGTGGTGAATTTCGACCCCCCCGGCTACCCCGTGGCCAAGTCCGTAACGCGCTTCCAAAGATTCGCCCATGTCAAAAAATTGATGGAATATGACGCCGTCTGGGTGGCGGACGACCCGGACCAATTAATCCAAGGCATCCAGACATTTCTGAAACACCCCGACCACCACTTGCAACAACGCATTAAATGCATCCATGATCATACTGGAGGATTGCTCGGACGTTCCGCCGAAACCACGGTCCGCACCCTTGATCAAATCATCAACGGCCAAGCCCGCCCATGAAAACACTCATGCTCGTCGTAGAGGACCGCATGTCCTACAGGGATTATCTCTGCACCGACCTGCTCTTGGAATTGTCCAAACGCTTCAACCGTCTGGTCATTCTCACCCACTACCCAGCCGAAGCCGTGCGCACTGAGCTTGCAAACATGGCCATCGGGGTGGAAATCATCCAGACCGAACTAAAGCCG
>CAZTYG010000176.1:0-5086 GCA_964617445.1 uncultured Blastochloridaceae bacterium | reverse complement strand
ACCTGCTTTCGTTCGCCCATACCATCGGCCGCGATACAGGCGCACACGAGTATTTCGTCGCCCGCACCGACTCCAACAGCATGACCGCCGACTTTGTGGATTCCGTTCGCGGCGGGCGCAACCGTTACCTCTTCGATGACTACCTCCACGGCCAGCTTTCCCAGCCCATATCCGGATTCGGCCCCACCTCCTTTCTCGATAAATACGGCGAGGACCTCGCCCAGGCCCTCATGCTCAAATTCGATTACATTCGCGCCACAAATCTCAATGAATCACGCAACGGCGCCACACCCTACACCTCCATGGCCGCCGCCGGGCGGGGCATGGTCATCCCCGCACGCGGAGAAATTGGTGGCATCGAGGTCCAGGGCATGGGACGCCACATTCATCTCCGCGAGGTGATCTACTACATGACGCCCCACTCCCACACGCGGGGCAGAGGCACGGGCAGCGACTGGCAGAGTCTCCGGGCCGATGTGCCGGACAGTTTTGCCGGCGGCTTGTTGCTGCAAATGTTCGCTCCCATGCAGGGGCATCCCTCCCTTATGCCCCAGCTTGATTACCGGGTCCGGGTCCGCTCCGGATTCGTCGGCACCCCGGTCAATCCCGCCATCATGGCTGCCACGAATTTCCGCATGTTGCCCGACGCTTGTTACAGCGGCACGGGCCTGCGCGGGGAAATTCGTGTGAATCGAGGGATCGGCTGGCATTCCGATCTGGGTGCCAACTACTCCCCAGGCTGGTTGATGTTGCCGACCGGTTCCACCTATCCCCTGATGACCGCCCCGATCCCGCTCAACAAACTGCCCAGTTGGCGGTCACATTATGATTTCACATTTCCCTCCAGTGAGTTGGATATTGAATTCCTGGTCCGCGGTACCAACCAGGTGGTCCAGCGCTACATCATCCCTTTTCCCGGATCCCGCTGGCATTTTCCCCATTTCAGCGAGCGGGGCCTTGAGAATCCCGACTGGCAGAAAGTGGATTGGCACGGTAGCAACATGACCCATCGCTTATTCGGTGGGCCGGGAGGGTCCGGCAACAGTTGGGGTGACCCTCTTCATTGTGGTGATGTCCTCAAGGGCATGATCCTGCGCGAGAACGATCCCCGCGTGCTCGCCGCACTGCCGGACGTGCCCGCACGCATGTGGCGAACCCATTACCGTTATCACCGGCGCGCCTCCAACGCCAGCCAGATGTTGGAGCGCAGCCACAGTGGCTATCACGGCCGGGTGGCCGTCAATCCGTTCATCGGTGCCAACTACAAATCCTGGATCGACAACACGATGGGGAGTAGCGTTACCGGCTGGTCCACCACCGATCCGGGGCCGTGGGATGTGTATCCCCCCTCCATGGGGGACTCCAACAGCGGATTTGGCTGGTGGGGCGGGGATGTTACCGGCAACAAGCCGGACGAGGGCGATACCTCCGGGGTCTCTTACGCCTATTATACCGAAAGCAACGTCTATGGGTCAACGATTGCGAATGGCGCCAACTTGTTCAGCCCTTCCCGCCAGGTTGCCTCTCCGGTCATGTTCGGCAGCCTGCCCGCCAACCCCCGGGCCATTCTCAACCACACCGCCACCACCTTGTTCGCCAACAACCGTCTCGCCCTGCTCTTTGCCCCTAATGCCGTTTCCAACCGCGGAGCCTCCGGCCTCAATACCCACCCCGGTTCGCTCGATCCCCCCGACTGGCTCCTGCTCGATTTCTTCCAGATGCCCATCGTCGAACCCTATGCCATCAGCGAACCGTTTTCCACGGCGGGCAAAATCAACATCAACACCCGCATCTACCCGTTCTCCTACATCCGCCGCGAGACCGGTCTCCACGCTCTATTCAAGGGCGTCCGCATTCCCGGCGAAGCCGGACCCCATCACCGGGAAAAACCCGCCACGATCACCACCCGTTATCAGGTCCATGTGCCCGATACGATCACCGAGATGCAAAACTACCTCACTGCCACGGGTGGTGCCGACCGCCCATTTCTCACCGCCTCTGAAATATGCGCCGTTCCGCTGCGCCCCGTGGACCCGCGCAACCCGGAAGTGTCGATTCCCGTCCAAACCTTCTGGACCATGAACGATGTCGCCATCGGCGGGCGTCGCAACGGCAACAACCTGCGCGAAGAACCCTACAACAGCATCTACCCGCGCGTCACCACCCGCTCCAACACCTTTGAAATCCATGTCCGTGTTCAAAGTGTGCAAAAGAGTGTCAACACCCCGGTGGACCGCTGGGTGGAGGACCGCGACCAGATCACCGGCGAATACCGCGGTTCCACCCTCATCGAACGTTACGTGGACCCCAACGACCCCCGCTTCCGTGACGGCACCATCGATCCCGATTTCGAATCGATGGACTCCGCCTACCGTTTTCGTACCGTCTCCAGCAAACGATTTTCCCCATGAAACCATCACTCCGCATTCTGTCTCTCATCCCCTTCCTGGGCATGGCATTCTTCCCCGCCACCCTCAAGTCCCAAGAGCGGGAGTTGGGGCGTACATTCGAATGGACATCCTTCCGCCATGTATGGATCGATGGCGAACAGCAAGTTGCCTCCCTCGCGGTCAGGGGTTCCGCTTCGCTCTCGACGCAGGACGACTCACAAATACTCCGCATCCACATCAAAGACGCGGTCTGGTCCGGCCCGGAGGATCAAGCCGTGTTGCTCCAGGCCGGCGGGCATAATTATGTGGCGCGCGGGACGACCGCCTCCTTCCAGGGAAACGGTCCCGTGCCCCCCGTGCTTGCCGAGCTGGCCCGCGATTTGTTTCCGTTGTTGGGCACGATCAAACCGGAGAGCGATATTCAAGTCGTGGCAGGCCCCGCACGGGCGGCGCAGCCAGACCCGCCTACCGAGGACAGTTCGGTTGGCAACGGCGGCTCCAACGCGTCCGCAGAGTCGACCGCTGAAGCCACCGGACCCGATACCGTCACCTCCGCACGTCTTGTCACCCGCAAGCTCCCTGAAAGCACTGTCACCGCTCTTTGGTCCGAAGGCGCGGACCGTGTTTGGATTCTGGGTTCCGACTCCGCCCCCGACACGGCTCTCTGCCTTCCCCTGGAAGGAGCCGATGTAAACTCCTTTTTCTGGGAGGATCGCCGCGACTACTTTCAACGCCTTTCCCAAGGAAAGAAGCCGGAACTCTGGGATCATCCCGCCAACTGGCTGCGGTTGCGTTGATCTTCTGCCCGCCTTTCTGCCACCCGTCCATGACTCCCACCCAGGATATTCCTCCCGCACTTTTCTGCTTGCCCCGCTACCGCCAGAGCACAGCTTAAAATGTTTCAATGAATATCCGCATCGATTCCTTCAGGGAACGTGCCGCCCATGTGCTGGCCGAGGCCGCTGATGGCAATATCAACGACGGCAACGACCATCGCCGCCGCATTTTCGTCAACCTTGCCCGGCTCGGAGTCGGCCGGGTGGCGGAGGCGCTGGCCGACATCGTCCTGCTCCAGCAAAACGAGCCCAAGGACGACTGCATGTTCTTCCGCCACGGCAACATCGACGCCTTTCTGCGATTCCGTCCGCTGTTCCCGGACGACCTGGCAGAAGCGGTGCGCAAGCGTCTGACCCTGCCGCGTTATCGTATCGGTCACGGCCAGACCGAAAACCACAAGATCATGATCGCCGCCGCCGGCATTCTCGTAGGCGAAACCTGGCCCGACGACGCCCACACCGCCGAAGATGCCGATCATTGTCGCCAATACATGCGCGATTACTTCGACCGCATCACCCGGTTCGGCCAGGGCGAATTCGATTCTCCGGCTTACGCCACGTTTTACCTCACCTCGCTGCTGACCCTGCGCGACACCACCCACGATATGATCCTGCGCGCGGAGTGCGAAAGGATGCTGGAATGGTATTTGAAGCAGTCGGCGGTCGAATGGCTCGACGGCGATATGTGCGGCGGGCATTCCCGTGACTACCACGCGTTCAACGGCCCGGAACGGCCCTCGGTGGCCCACAGTGCGTTGTGGCTCTACTTTGGAGGACGAACTCCCGGCACGTCCCATTCCTCCGCCCACTTCGCCGCGATCTGCGCGCTTTCCGATTACCGCCCACCGGAACCGGTGTTGCAAGCGGCGCGTGGCGATCACCGTCCGGGTCTGGTGCGCAAGAGCCATGACATGGTCGCCAACGATCAAGGACAAACCCAGGATGATTTCAAAACCCGACCGCTGCCCGGTAACCCGTCGGTGAGGGGATGGGGATACGTCTCCAAAGTCGGCGTGCGCAAAACCGCCTGGATGGACCGCGCCTTCGCCCTCGGCTCCTTCATGGACGGTGTCGAGGGCGATGTCACCTGGACCGGCCAGGCCAGGCGCTGGTCGCTGGACTGGATATCCGATCTGCCCTGCCCGGTCTTCTTCTGCACCCATCCTTTTCCCGATACCCATCACCCGGAGAACGCCGAAAAAGACAAGGCCAAGTGGCTCGGCTCCTCCCCCTTTGAACAGGTCGTCCAGCACAAGACGACCCTGCTCGCCGTCTATCGCATTCCCGAGTCCGGAACCTACCAATACGCTCCGCGCCAGCCATTTCCGGCGGGGGTGGACCCGTGGATCGACGGCTTTCATTCCGCCCACGCCATCCTGCGCTGGCGCAACGAAGGCGAAAATTGCCTCATCTGTCATGGCGGCTCGGTCGTCTTCGCCGTCACCACCTCCGCTCCCATCCGCTGGGTGGTCGAACCCGACGCGGCAAGCGGACGGGACGGACGTTGGCGTTGTGAGGGCCGGACCCATGCGGTGGCCGTCGAGGCCGCGCCCGCCTCCGGCGACCCCACCCGGATCGACGCGGAACTCGACGCCTTTGCCCGTCTGTTGACCGAGAAAGCACATTTTTCTCCTACCGTGGACAACGGTGTCCCAGCGCTTACTTATACCAACACCGCCGTGGACACCGTGGCGATCGAATACAATGGCTCGCGCCGGATCAACGACGTGGTCCTTGACCCCTTCGATTGGCCCCTGTTCGAGGCACCCGACGTGATATGATCCTAGTTCTGTCGCGCCCCGCATGAGAGTCAACCGCCTTCCCGAACCGCCCGTCACCGACCTCCGCGAACGCACGCTG
>CAZTYG010000175.1:0-5091 GCA_964617445.1 uncultured Blastochloridaceae bacterium | reverse complement strand
GGGGGAGTTATTCCCTCATGCTGATCCATCCCAAAACAAAGCGGCGACACCGCTTTGGCAACGCCCGGAGGGCGGGGGTTGGTGGATCATGCTACGGGAACATCTTTCCCGTGAAACAAGGTGAGGCCGGGGTTTTCCGCCGACCGGAGCGGCCGGCCTACAGCAACAGCAGCGCGGGGGTTTCGAGCAGGGCTTTGAGGGCGTTGAGGTAACGCGCGGCATCGGCGCCATCCACCACGCGATGATCGGCGGAAAGCGTCAGAATCATGCGCTGACCAGGGACGATGTGACCGTGCTCGTTGATGACGGGGGTGTTGATGACGCCGCCGACTCCGAGAATCGCGGCTTGGGGCGGATTGATGATGGGGTAAAAACGGGAGATGCCCATCATGCCCATGTTGGAAACGCTGAAGGTGCCGCCGGTGTATTCTTCGGGCTTGAGTTTGCCGTCTTTGGCTTTGGCACCGAGCGCCTTGGCCTCGACCGAAATGGCTTTGATACCTTTGGTGTGGGCGTTGCGAATGACGGGGGTGATGAGTCCGGTGGGAAGGGTGACGGCGAAAGCCATGTGCACAGCACCGTAGCGGTGAATGGTGTTGTCGTCCCATGCGGCGTTGAGGGCGGGGACTTTGCGCAGTGCTTCGGTAGCGGCCTTGAGAATGAAGTCGTTGACGGTGAGTTTCACCTTCTTTCCGCCGTTCTCCATTTCTTTATTGAGGGAGGCGCGCAGGGCGGCAAGCGGGGCGGCATCGACTTCGATCTCCACGTAAAAGTGGGGAATGGTGGTCTTGGATTCGATCAGCCGGGCGGCGATGGTGCGGCGCATGTTGCTGACGGCGGCGGTTTCTTCGTTCTGGACCGCGCCCGGTCCGGTGAAACCCCAGGGTTCGCCACCACCGCCGCTGGGAGCGGACTCGACGTCCTTGGAGGTGACACGACCACCGGGGCCGGTGCCGCGGAGGGAGGCGAGATCGATGCCGCGTTCTTCGGCGACTTTGCGGGCCAGAGGGGAGGCTTTGACGCGGGTCGCGAAGCCGGTGGACGGGGAGGAGGATTGCGCGGGAGTAGGTTTGGTTTTTGAAACAGGGGCGGCGGGTCTGGCATCCTTGGGGGAAGCGCCGGAATCTTTTTCCTCTTTGGACGACTTGTCGGATCCCGCGCCGTCAGATTCTTTCTCTTCCTTGGCGGGCTTGTCGGACGTAGCGGCAGCGGATTTCAACAGGGATTCATCGACTTTTTCGCCCTTTTCACCGACTACGGCAATAGGCGCGCGGCAGGCGGCACGACCACCGTCGGGGACAAGAATTTTGAGCAGCACGCCCTCGTCGGGGGCCTCGTATTCCATGGTGGCTTTGTCGGTTTCAATCTCGGCGATGACGTCGCCTACGCTGATGGAGTCACCTTCTTTTTTGAGCCACTTGCCAACCGTTCCTTCGGTCATGGTGTCGCTGAGTTTGGGCATTTCGATGATTTCGGCCATGGGGAAAAAGTATTAAATTTTAAGAATTTAGATTTTCAACAAGACATTGCCCGGCGGAGCGGCTTGCGGGTCAGCCCAAGGAGAGAGCGGCTTTGAGGATGCGGTTGACTTTGGGGATTTGGATTTTTTCCAGCGGGTCGGAATAGATGGCGGGGGCATCGAGTGCGGACACACGTTTGACGGGGGCGTCGAGGTGGTCGAAGGCACGGCTTTGAATGAGGTGGGAAATCTGCGCACCGACGCCGCAGAAGGGCTTGTTTTCTTCGACCAGCAGGGCGCGGTGGGTTTTACGCACGGAGGCGAGAATGGTCTCCTCGTCCAGCGGGCGGATGGAACGGAGATCGACCACCTCGGCGCTGACATCGTGCTCGGCTTCGAGGAGTTCGGCGGCCTTGAGGGCGGTGATGACGCAGCGTCCGTGGGCGATGATGGAGAGGTCGGAGCCGTGGCGTTTGACGTCGGCGCGCCCGATGGGAACGAGGTATTCCTCTTCGGGGATTTCACCGGTTTCACCGTAGAGGACGGTATTTTCCATGAAATAGACCGGGTCGTTGTCGCGAATGGCGGATTTGATGAGGCCCTTGGCGTCGTAGGCGGTGGCGGGGCAGACGACTTTGAGGCCGGGGACGTTGGCAATGGCATTCTCCGGGGTGTGAGAGTGGGTGGCCCCGACGTTGGTGCCGCCGTTGGCGGGGCCTCGAATGACAATCGGGCAGTTGATCTTGCCGCCAGACATGTAGCGCATGGCGGAGGCGTTGTTGATCATCTGGTCCCAGGCGACATAGGCGAAACTGAAGAACATGAGTTCCATGACCGGCCGCAGGCCGAGCATCGAGGCACCGATGCCCATGCCGATGAAACCAGCCTCGCTGATGGGGGCGTCCACGATGCGTTTGTCACCGTATTTTTCCCACATGCCTTCGGTCACTTTGTAAGCGCCATTGTATTGGGCGACTTCCTCGCCGATGATCACGACGTTGTTGTCGCGCTCGATTTCTTCGGACAGGCCTTCACGCAGGGCCTCGCGGTAGGTCAAAGTTTTCACAGGGGGGTTTCCTCGTCGTCGTTGAAGAAGATGCGGCCTTCGGAGACGCGCTCCGAGGGGTGGTCGGTCTCCCAGTAGATGTTCTCGAAAATGGCGGAGGGTTCGGGGAACGGACTTTCTTCGGCGAACGTGACGGAATCGGCGGCCTCGTTCTTGGCGTCCTTGTCGATTTGCTCGGCCTCGGCGGTGGTCAGAACCCCCTCGGCGACAAGCTTATGGGTGAACATGGTGATGGGGTCCTTGTTCTGTTTAAAGTCCTCGATCTCTTCGGGGGTGCGGTATTTCTTCTTGCGGGAATCGGCGACGGAGTGGCCCTCGTAGCGGTAGGTCTGGATTTCGAGAATGGAAGGGCGGGACTGTTCGTGGGCCAAGCGGAGGGCGTTGGCGGTCTTGGCGCGGACCTCATAGATGTCCTGGCCGAAGCAAACATCCCAGTCCATGTTGTAACCCTCGGCACGTTTGGCGAGAAATTCGGGATAGGCCGAGGAACGGGACTGGCTGGTTCCCATGGAGTAGCCGTTGTTCTCGATAACGTAAATGACCGGGATGTCCCACAGGGAGGCGAGGTTGAGGGACTCGTGAAAGGCGCCCTGGTTGACCGCGCCGTCGCCGAGGTAACACAGGCAGGCGCCCTTGATGTCTTTGTATTTGAGGTAATAGGCGATTCCAAGACCGAGCGGGGTCTGGCCGCCGACGATGCCGTGGCCGCCCCAGAAATTTTTATCCGGGGCGAAGAAGTGCATCGATCCGCCCTTGCCCTTGGAGCAGCCGGTGGCCTTGCCGTAAAGCTCGGCCATGCATTCATTCATGCCCATGCCCACCGCGAGGGCATGGCCGTGGTCGCGATAGGCGGTGATGACGTGGTCGTTTTTGGAGAGGACCGAGATGGAACCGACCGCGATCGCCTCTTGGCCGTCGTAGCGGTGGAGAAAGCCGCCGATGTGGCCCTGCTGGTATGGCTTGGCTGTCTTTTCCTCGAAGCGGCGGATGCGCATCATGTCGCGGAGCAGGCGGATTTTATCCTCTTTGGAAAGTTGTTTGTTTACGGGCGCGGAATCGAACTCGCCGGAGTCGGCAATGGTTCGCTTGCGCGCCTTTTCTTTGGCTTCCAAGGTGCTCAGCATAGTTCTGGTTTCTGTTCTACCCGCGACCGGCTTCGGACACAAGACCGGGACACGGATTGGACGTTGAATTCCTTCGACGGCGGATTTTCGGCCCTCAAAGATTATCAATGTAGCCATTCTTGAAAAGAAGTAAAATAGTTCGGAGGTGACACTTGAAAGACGGGCGCGCATGGTCCGCTTGACACCCCCCATGGACGGCGATAGCATGAGCGAACTTATCGAGAGCAGTGGAGGGACTGGCCCTGAGAAACTGCGGCAACCGGTTCCGACCTTCGGGTCGGAACGACCAGGTGCCAAACCCAGCTCCGAAGGCTTCGGCCCGAAGAGAAGGATAAGCGAGAACTTCGGCATGGTTTTCCGCCGGGTCCCCCGCCTGTCTCCCGATAAGAACGGAGAACGATCATGGGAGACGTATTTTTCAACCACTTGAAGTGCCGCGAATGCGGACGCCTGTATCCGAAAAAGGCCGTCCACGTCTGCGAATACGACTTCGGCCCGCTGGAAGCCGACTACGATTACGACCGTATCCGCGCCCGCATCTCGCGCAAGCTGATTGAGAGTCGTCCGCAGTCGATGTGGCGATACCGGGAGCTGCTGCCGATCGACGGTCAGCCCACCGTGGGCCTCCAAGTCGGCTTCACCCCCTTGGTCAAAGCCGACCGCCTGGCCAAAGCTCTCGGCGTGCGCACCGCCTACGTCAAGAATGACACCGTCAATTACCCTACTTTAAGCTTCAAGGACCGGGTGGTTTCGGTGGCTTTGTCCCGCGCACGGGAGTTGGACTTCAAAATCGTCGCCTGCGCATCAACCGGCAATCTGGCCAATTCCGTGGCCGCCAACGCCGCCGCAGCCGGCCTGGACAGTTATGTGCTGATCCCCGCCGACCTCGAACAGAGCAAAGTCCTGAACAGCCTGGTTTATGGAACCAAGGTGGTCGGTATTCACGGCCCCTACGACCAAGTCAACCGCCTCTGCTCCGAGATCGCCGGCAAATACGGCTGGGGATTCGTCAACGTCAACCTCCGTCCCTACTACGCCGAAGGTTCCAAAACCATGGGCTTCGAGATCGTCGAGCAGCTCGGCTGGCGCGTGCCGCAACACACCGTCATTCCCATGGCCAGCGGCTCGTTGCTGACCAAAATCCACAAGGCCTATCAAGAACTGGCCAAAACCGGCATCATCGACGAATCCCCGGCCTATGCTGTCCACGGCGCCCAGGCCACCGGATGCAGCCCCATAAGCGCCGCGCAGAAAAGCGGCACCGAGCTGATCAAACCGGTCGCCAAACCCAACACCATCGCCAAATCCCTGGCCATCGGCACCCCCGCCGACGGCTACTACGCGGTGCGCTCCATGAAAGACACCGGTGGTTCCGCCGAAGACGCGACCGATGCCGAGATTATCGACGGCATCAGGCTGCTGGCCGAGACCGAGGGCATCTT
>CAZTYG010000174.1:0-5100 GCA_964617445.1 uncultured Blastochloridaceae bacterium | reverse complement strand
GAATTCCCAGCGAACGCACCAACGGATCGGTGCCGCGCCACCATGCGGCGGGAGGGGGAAAAACAGCCCGCCGATGCCGCCAGACGAGCACCAACAGCACCACGCCGAGGGGGAACAGATGCAGCCAGAAATACCAAGGGGCGCTTTTTAGTTCGCCAATGGTATGCATCCACTGGAATACGAATGGATCGGCCAGCAAGGCGGCCCCTTGCAGCCGCCAGCCATCGACCAACAGACCGAAGAGGGGGATGAGGACCAGCGGTAGCCAGTAGGGGAGGCCGCCCGGTTCCATGGAGTTGAGTCGGCGGACCGCAGTCCACAGCGTCAGAAGGATCAGCGGTTCCCAGAGTGAAGTCCAAAGGGCCAGACCCCAGCAAGCACCGGCGAACACGCGCCAGCCGGTGCCTTGTTTTGCGCTTATGCACGAGGCGGTGATGGCGACGAGGGTCAACGGCACCGTGAGCATTTGGTGGTCCGGGCGGAGTGCGGCATTGGCCCACAGCAGCATGGGACTGAGCAGATAGGTCAACAACAGCGGCCAACGCGCCCAGTTGGGCAGCAGGCGCGCGGCCAACACATACAGTACCAAACCGGCTGCGGCCCCCACCAGTGGAGGGGCCAACAGGGCGGCCCATTCCAGCGGCTGTTGCGTCCAAATACCGGCGACCCCTGCGAATGCCCCCAGCAGCCAGTCCAAGGGGGCGGTGGTGTGGGGTACCACACCGTGCGGAGAATCCTCGAAATCATGAAAGCGCTGCACCCATTGGCCGTCGCCCACCAGCCGCGCCACCCGCGTCATTCGGGCATAACAATCGGCATCCGCAAAAAAAATCTGTCCGTCCACCCAGAGCATTCCAAGCGACTTGAATCGCGTAAGAGCCACTGCAAGCGTGAAGGCGAATGCCCCCCACATCCAGCCGCGCGTTATTTTATCTGGCACTCCTCCTCCACCTTTCTGACGCATGCCGTAGCATCATGAACATCCGGGGGCGCGGGCGCAAGAGTATCGGGCTGATGAAACGGGATGTGGGGGGTGAGCTGCCGTGAACCGGGGTGGGTCAAACGCGACCGCAGCGGTCGCCTCCGTGGGTGGAACTGCGGGGAAAGGGCAAGTCGCCAACTGTGTGAACCACCTCCGATGGCTCTTGCAGGCAGGTGCGTATTGACTTGTTTGGGCGCTGGTTTATACTGTTCGAATGAAACGGACAGCATGTGTCGGTCTGCTTACGGCCTGCTTGTTGGCAGGAATCACCAGTGTTTCCCCCTTGAATGCCCAGAGCGCCGATCTGCGCGCTCCGGCGGATCGCGCGCGCGATCCGATCCGCGAGGTCCGTCCTACCACACCTGCTGATTTGGAAGGCGCACGTCCCATGGGCATCATTGTGATGATGTCGGAACATGGCCTGCAGGTGATCAATCCCACCGCGCCCAAGGCTTTGGGCATTGGTGAAAAGGTCCTCACCGAACGAATCGTGCCGCAAGGGCGCACGATCACGCCGTCCGAGGATCCCCGTCCGTACGGTGGGCTGGTGCTCATCGGCTTTGAGTTCTGACCATTCTGGTCACGCCCGCAACGCCGGATCATCGGGCAGAAGTGGCCCGAAGTCGGCCAGGAAATCGGCCCTTGCCGATCTGCGCGCCCGTTCGGGTGTGAGTCCGAGGTCACGATAGGCCTGCTCCAGTTGGTTGATCCAGCGCCTTAGTTGGGCGCTGCCACTGCCCCTGGCGGGAGTGGGGGGCGTAGGTATTTGAGTCGCTGTATTCATGATGTGTTGTTTGGTTGTGTCGTCCCCCCATCCGGCAACAAAAAACCCACTTCCGTTGCCGGAGGTGGGTTGGACTGATGAGTGTTGGTTTGATTCGATCGTGGTCCGATTTACCTCCGTGGGGCGCGGTGGCCCATGACATGCACGCGGGACATGCGCCAGATACCGGTGCATCCGCCCACTGCAGCCTTGATCTTGAAGGTCATCAGAATCACAGGGATATTTCTACCCCGTTGTTTCTTGGAGTCAAGCCGCGGATATTTTTTCAGGACGCAAATAATGGGTGATGCGCCATGCATGGTATGCGATTTGGTCGATCCAACGGATGGCGTCGAGTAGTTGGAGGGAGTCTTCGGCACTGGCACCGCCGGACGAGGACGTTTCCAAAAGTTTGAGCCGCTTGGACTTGCGCCATTCGGCTAAATCCAGAGCGGTTTGTTCCAGTGTTTCGGGGGCGGCTTCTCCGGCGGAATCCTCGAGGGCGAGACAACGGGAGGCGAGAACCAGGGCCGCGCGACATTTCTCAGCGGCTTCAGCCAGTGGTTCGGTATGGGCGGCGGGATGGACCTGACTGGCGGAGGGAAGCAACTGGCCGAGGTGGTCGATGGCATGAAACGAATCGCGGCGGAAGTGTTGGCCGGGCACCTCGTGTTCGATGGGTGGAATTTTGGAGATGAATGCGGAAATTTCGTGCAACGCTTTTTCGATCTGGCGCGACTGGTCTTCGGTGTTTTGGTCGGGACGCGTGCCATGCAAGCGGGAGGCAAGGATTTGAAAGAGAAGGGCGGCGGACTCGCGCAGGCCCCCGCGGGCGGCCTCCATGGCGACGGGCGGGACGGTAAGAAGGCTGGCGTCGATGTGGCGCGTGAGGCGGGGACCACGTTCCGGCAGGATGCGTTCGATCATGCGGCAGAAGGGGCCGACGAAGGGCAGGAAGATGAGGACACCGAGGGCGATGAAGGAGGTGTGAAAGGCGGCAAGGCTGACGGCGCCGGGGTCAAGGAGCTCGCGCTGTTGGGCCCATGCGAGCATCCACAGGAAAAAAGGGAGGAGGACAACGGCGACAAGCCCGGTGAACAGGTTGAAGAGAATGTGGGCGAGGGCGGTGCGCTTGGCGGAGGTGCTGGCGCCGATGGCGGCAATGGCGGCGGTGATGGTGGTGCCGATGGCCGCGCCGATGACCAACGAGGCGGCCTGTTCAAAGGTGATGGAGCCTGTGTGAAGGGCGGCGAGGGTGGTGGCCACCGCCGCGCTGGAGGATTGCATCAGCACGGTGAGGACAACGCCGATGAGCATCATGAGCAGGTGCCCCCAAAGTCCGGTGGAGGGTATCGCCTCCAGATCGACGTGCTCGGTGAGGCCGGACATACCGATCTGGAGTTGGTCGATGCCTACGAAGATGAGGCCGAAGCCGGCGAGGGCGAGTCCGAGGGAGGCGGTACGTCCGCGTGCCAGCAGGCGGACGAAAGCGCCGACGCCGATTATGGGCAAGGCGAGTTTGGCGATGCTGAATTTGAGGCCGAAGAGCGAGACGAGCCAGCCGGTGCTGGTGGTGCCGAGGCTGGCACCCATCACCAGGCCGACCGCCTGGGAAAAGCCGAGCAGGCCGGCACTGACGAAGCCGATGGTGGTGAGTGTAGTGGCGCTGGAGGACTGGATGACCGCAGTGACCAGGGCCCCGGAGGCGAAGGCGGTGACGGGTTTGCCAGTGAAGCGAAGCAGGGCTTTGCGCAGGGAGTCGCCAGCGAAAGACTTGAGCCCGTCGGTCAGCAGGATCATGCCCAACAAAAACAATCCGATACCCCCCAACAACGAAACCAACATTCGCAAAGAATCCGCCAATGGTCGTAATGATTCAAGTCCGGATCGGGGCCGAGCTCGGAGTATCGGGGACAGGCTCCCTCCAGGTCAAGGAACGTGGACCGGCGGCAGGTTCCAAATTTCTTCGGCGTATTGGCGGATGGTGCGGTCGCTGGAGAATTTGTTGCAGCGTGCGACGTTGAGCAATGCCATGCGCCCCCAGCGGTTGCGGTCACGATAGGCTTGACCGAGTTTTTCCTGCGCTTCGCAATAAGCGCGGTAGTCGGCCAGGACGAAGAACGGGTCGCCGCCGTCGAGCAGGCTGTGCTTGAGCGGGGCGAAAACATCGGGTCCCTCATCCGGGGTGAAAAAGTTCGATCCGATCCAGTCGATGACGGCGCGGAGTTCGGCGTCGGCGTGGTAGTATTCCCACGGATGGTAGCCGCGCGCGCGCAGGGCCTCGATCTCCTCCACGGTGTGGCCGAAGATGAAGATGTTATCGGAGCCGACCTCTTCGAGAATTTCTACGTTGGCACCGTCGAGGGTGCCAATGGTGACCGCGCCGTTGAGGGCGAATTTCATGTTGCCGGTGCCGGAGGCCTCCTTGCCGGCGGTGGATATCTGCTCGGAGACATCGGCAGCGGGTATGATCTTGGAGGCGAGGGAGACGCGGTAGTTGGGGAGGAAAACAACCTTGAGTTTGTTGTGGATGCGGGTGTCGGCGTTGATGACGGTGCTGACGGCGTTGATGGCTTTGATGATGTTTTTGGCCAGCGTGTAGCCGGGTGCGGCCTTGGCGGCGAAGAGGAAAACGCGCGGATGGATGTCCAGTTCCGGGTTTTGGAGCAGGCGGCGGTAAAGGGTGAGGATGTGGAGCAGGTTGAGGTGCTGGCGCTTGTATTCGTGAAGACGTTTGATGTGAACGTCGTAGATGGCGGCCGGGTTCACTTCCACGCCGCATTCGTTGAGGATGAAGCGGGCGAGGTCGGTTTTGTTGGCGTGCTTGACTGCCATGAACTCATCAAGGAATGCGGGGTCGTGGGCGAGGGGTTCGAGGCCGCGAATGTGGTCGAGATTCTTGACCCAGGATGTGCCGATGCGGGAGGTGATAAGCCTGGAGAGTCGGGCGTTGGAGGAAAGAATCCAACGGCGCGGGGTCACGCCGTTGGTTTTGTTCTGGATTTTTCCGGGGTAGAGTTCGTCAAATTTTGAGAAGAGGTTCTTTTTGAGCAACTCGGTGTGCAGGGCGGCGACGCCGTTGACCGTGTGGCTGCCGACAACGGCAAGGTGGGCCATGCGGATCATTTTGGGATAACCCTCCTCGATGATGGAGAGATCGCGCAGTATCCCGCTGTTGTCGGGCCATTTTACGGCAAGCATGTCCAAAAATCGCTTGTTGATTTCGAGGATGATCTGGACGTGGCGGGGGAGAACTTTTTCGAACATCGGCAGGCTCCATTTTTCAAGGGCCTCGGGGAGCAGTGTGTGGTTGGTGTAGGCAAAGGTGCGGGTGACGATGTCCCATGCCTCCTCC
>CAZTYG010000173.1:0-5118 GCA_964617445.1 uncultured Blastochloridaceae bacterium | reverse complement strand
GCCTCATCGACATGGGCGAGCAGATGAAGTTCGTGGCCTCCGGGGCCGGGCAGGTAAGCCAGGTCGGCCTCCGCCCGCACCGCGCGTTCGTCCGGCAACGGCCCCTCCTTGATGAAAATCCACCCCTCCCCGCTGGCGGTGTCTTCGAGCACAAACAAATTGCCGCGCAGCCGCAACTTGCGTTCGGCCGGATGCAGCAGCCATTCCGACTCGTGCACGAATTCATTGTGGAAGTCGCTTTGCGCATGCAGGGCGACCTGGATCAGACGCAGATGCTGTCGACCGGGAAGCACCCGCTCGACGATGATTTCGCGGTCGTTGGTGGTGGAGGATGAGTGGCTGTTGGATTCAACGCCGGTTGCCTGGAGGTTCATGGATGCTGAAAAAATCTTTGAGGAATTTGAAAAACGTACAATGGGCAAGTTACGATCTGCAAGGCTGCACAGAACCCGCAACAGGTCCCGTCAAAACCAAACCAACCTTGCACACAAGAGTCATATGTGTCATTGATTAAATTGATGGTTCTCAAGATTCCGCTCCGGCTTATTTGCGTGGCCATGGTCGCTCTCGCGGCAGGTTCCGTTGGGGCGGCCCCATTCCCGCAGCCCGCATATCCGGCCGAGCAATTCATTGATTCCATCGGCCTGAACGCGGCCCCCTTTGAACGGTATCTCGACTCCGGCCCTTTCAAAGGAGCGGGCACCCGCTACGAACCGGAACTCTTCTTCGACCTCGGAGTCCGCCATTATCGAACGGCCCTCAAAAACGATCTCGTCCGGCCCGACGCCCCTGATCGTATCGCCGCCGCCTTCCGAACATATGGAGCGCGACCGCTGATGCTCATCGATCCGCACAAATCCGGATCGCCCGATGATCTGGTGGAGGAACTGAAACGCTATGACCCCGGCGTGATCTGGGGGGTGGAGGGGCCCAATGAATTGAACAACAAATTTCCTCCCCAGGAGTTGAACCTCAGATACAAGGGCAAAACCGATGAAGCCGCGGGCTCCGCCTACATGGACGATGTCGTGGCGGCGATGCGGGCCGATCCGGCCACCCGGTCGCTGCCGGTGGTGGCCTTCACCTCCATTTTTTCCGACTATCGACTGGCCCGGCCCCACACCGCCTTCGACTTCGCCAACATGCATTCCTACCAGGGTTACGACGTGCCTTCGTCCAGCCTGTTGATGAACATCACCCGTTTCAACAACATCTACCCCCCGGGCCACGAAATCCGGCCCTTCATGCCCACCGAATGCGGCTACAACATCGAGGCCGACGTGAGCAATCAAACCTTCAGAACCGGATCCCTCCGCGCCCAGGCGCTGAATATTCCCATGCTGCTGGCTGAGTATTTTCGCCACGGCATCCCGCGCAGCTACCTCTTCGCCCTGCACAATGCCGATGGTTATGGACTTCTGGAAAGTGACCAGGCCACCCGGCGACCTTCATGGTTTGCCCTCAAAAATCTGATTGCGGAATTGAGCGACGCCCGCTGGAACCCCGAAACCCTGTGCTGGGAAGGAGGAGAGGTCGCCCCGCGCGCCCTGCTCTTCAAGCCCGAAGACGCGCCCGACACGCTGCACTCACTGACCCTGCAAAAAGCCGACGGAAGTTATCGCCTGCTGCTTTGGAACGAAGTCCGGAATTTTGATTCCCAAACCATGCAGGACCTGAATCCGGCCCCGATACCCGTCACCCTGCGCTTCCAGCATCCCCTTGAGGGCGGCGTGGATATCCTTACCCAAAATGCCGAAGGCGCCTACGAAGTGGCGCGGACGGAGCCGGAATCCGACGGCACCGTCCTCCGCATCTCCGTCCCCTCTTCCGTGACCATTGTGCGGCTTCGCCAGGCCGCGGGCCAAGAGCCGCTTCCTTCTGTTGTCGCCGGGATTCATTCCGAGGCGACCGAGAACCAGGTGCGGCTGATGTGGAAAGCGCCCGGGGAAAATGATTCCGCGGCGGGGCACTTCATTTTCAGAAACGGCCACCACGTCGCCACCCTCGGACCCACCGAAACCGAATGGCACGACCGCTCCGCCTGGGTCCGTCCGGGATTGGGCTACGTGTACGAAATTCAAAGCTACAATCGGGACGGAGGGCTCTCCGCCCGCGTGCGCCATATCGCGCAAACGCCGGACCAAAGGCCCGATCTCATCGTGACGGCGATGGGAACGATTCAGGAAACCATCGAGCCCGGGGATGCCGTACAGTTCTGGGCCAACGTCAAAAACATCGGCACCGGGGCCACCCCCCATGAAACTCCCCTCAGCGCCACGTTTTCGGTCAACGGCCGGGTGATTTCATGGGGCGGCATTCACCGTCCGCTGGCACCGGGCGAGGAAGTGCGGATCGAGGGTGGCGGCGGACCACGCCAACCGCCCGTCTGGCAGGCCGTGGCCGGCACCCACCTCCTGCACGCACGTGCCGACGATATCAACCGGATCTCCAGCGAAACCCGCAAGACCAACAATTGGATCGACCAATCCCTCCCCGTCGGTCCCGCCGGAACCGGAAAACTGACCGGCTCCAGCCGACCCGCCCCCGCTTCCCTCGCGCTGGATTCTGCCGCCTATGAAGACTGGGTGGTATGGGGCGTGGGCTCCACCGACGGCCGGGTTCAAATGGCGGAAAGCGCCGGCCTGATCGGTCCGCTTCAATTCTCCGGCGAGGGCCATGTCGCCACCACCGTGGGTGGACCAGTCCGCCTGTCCTGGCGGAACGGCCGGCCTATCGAAGAACATGCCGGGACCAACGAATCCCTGTGGCTCAACGGCCCGGGCCACACGTTTCAATTTGAAGTGGCCGCCGACGACCAGGAACGGGAACTCCGTGTTTACACCGCCGGTTTGGAGGGCGCGACCGGACGCTTCCGCGCCGAACTCAGCGATGGCTCCGCCCCGGCCTACGAAAGCAGCAGCTGGAGCGGAAATCTTGGAAACGGAAATTGGGCCGCCGTTCCCGACGGATTTTCCGCCGTCTTCACCATCCGCTTCCGCGCCTCGCGTCCGGGAGAAAAATTAAAGATCAGCTGGGAGCTGAGCGACGAACCCAACCGCCACCTGGGCCAGATCCGCCTGCAGGGCGCCACATTGAAGCGCCCGTAAGAGGCCGCTTTGGTGTCAGCAACGATCCTTGCCCGGCGCTGTCGAGCCGGACACGCGGGAAAATCGTGAATCCTTGCTTTGATGGGAATTTCCACCCTGCAAGCTGTCTTCCGGCGGGGACCTCCCTTTGGTCGGATCCCCGCCCTACACCCTGATATGCGCCTTTGGCGCTGTAGCGCCCCGCTCGACAACTGGTGGCCCGACTCCGTTTTGGAGTGCGGTGCTCCGCACCGCTTTGGATGCCCGGCCCTGAATGTTCGATGTTGGTTGTTGAATGTTGCTCTGGTTCACGTGGGTTCCGGCACCCCCGTTTGAATTTTCGATTTTCGATTTTCGAGTGTTGAATGTTGAATGTTGAATGTTGAATGTTGCCTCTCTCCTGGAGGGTCCACCGCCCCCTCCGCCTGTTGGCGGGCCCCGCCGCGCGGAGCGCCCGGCCTACAGGAGATCGGAAACGTGGTCCGGGTGTAGGGCGTAGATGCGTGACTCTTCAAATCAGTTGCAACCACCCAGTACAAAGAATGCCAACAAGATGGGAAGGGGGATTCCCAGCATCCACAGCAGGGCCCAACCCACTTTACCTTGCTGACTTTTTTTGCGGTTGTTCATCATATTCACAGGTTTGATGCCCCGGGTTAACGGGAGAATGTGGTGGTCGAACGTTTTTTGGTGGTGGGGGCTTTGCGTGCGGTGACGGATTTTTTTGCGGTATTCTTGAGTGCGCCGTTTGTTGCCCGGTTGTTGTTCCCGTAGGAATCGCCCAATGCTTTTTCGTTGCTGCTGGCCCGTGCCAGATTGGTGAGGGCGTAATTGGCATCTTTTTCCTCTTCGAGGATGTCATTGAGCAGGTCCATGGCTTCTTGATGGTCCAACATGTCGGCCCATTCATGCAAGCAGCCGTAGGAGGCTATTTCGTAGTGCTCCATTTTCTGCGCGGCCGAAATCAGTGCGGCATCAAGCGTCGGGGAGTCCTTGAATTCAGAGGCCGTTTTTTCGGCTTCCTTGAGGATTCCCACGGTGGCGGCGCACTCTTTTCCTTTGGGTTTTTCATCAATGGAGGCGAATATTTGTTCGAGTTTGTGGATGTGCTCTTCAGATTCTTTCAAGTGGGTGTGGAGGGCCTCTTTGAGGTCTTTGCAGGTGGCGGCTTTGGCCATCTTGGGCAGCGCTTTGACGATGCGGCGTTCCGCGTCGTAGATATCGGTGAGTTCGCATAAGAAGAGATCGTGGAGTGTTTTCATGTGTGCTTGATGCCGCGGTGTTGGTTGTTGATGGTGGAACCGGGCTCCTTGTCCACCACAGTAGTCGGCTGAAAGGCTGCCACCATGGGGTGTTGTACCCAATGCGGAAGCTTTACTTGAGGTGATATTGCCGCTTGCCTCGGATGTGGAGTGGGGCTGTAATTATTGCTCACGCCGACTTAGCTCAGTGGTAGAGCTACTGATTTGTAATCCGCCACAGCCTATTTTTCACCACTTAATTAACATCTTTCAAGCTTTTGCAATTTGTTGATTTCCTTATGGTTACACTTTTTTATAGTGAGCCGTGCTGTTGTATGGCGTTTCAATTATATACCTTAAAAATGGGCTAAATCTTTTTACGCACCCCGGACTGCCAGCGACACCCCTTAGCAGCCCAGCGCCAGCAGCGGATTTTGCCCAGAGGGGCGGAGGCAACATCCTCAAACGTTGTGGTCGTGGTCAGCCGTCCTTTACCCTGCGCCAATATTTTGGGAGTTTTTTTGGGAGTTGGAATTGTTTGGTTGGCAGATCGGCACGCATTTACGCAGCAACTGCTCCTTGGCACGAGGAACCACGCCCTGCGGTGCAGCCGAAGCAGTGGTCGGCCATGTCGATTTCGCGGCCTTCGAGGGTGGCGGGGTCGAGGTCCCAAACGCTGAGAGCCTTTCCATTGCGCCATGGCATCTCGAGCTGTTGGTTGAAGTCGCAGTCGAAGACTTCCCCCTGCCAGCCGATGCTCAGGGTGTTGCGGCACATGAGCCCGGCGACGG
>CAZTYG010000172.1:739-5171 GCA_964617445.1 uncultured Blastochloridaceae bacterium | reverse complement strand
TTTGCCATGCCCTACCCCTCCGCCTACGCCGACCCCGTCCTCCTGGCCGTCCGGCGCACCGCGGAATACCTCAAGCAACCCCCCGCCGATGACAAAGATCCCGTGCACCGGCACCGGGTCGCCACCAAGCGCATCCGCTCCTACCTGCGCCTGCTCAAACCCTCACTTCCCAAAGAAGACTACCAGACCCTCAACCGCAAACTCCGCGACGCCTCCCGCAATCTCTCCGCCAGCCGCGACACCGCCGTCGTGGACCACACCATTCGCGACCTCATGCGGAAAAAAATACATTCCGGGGTTATCCGCGCCCTCCAGCACCCGGAATGCCAGCCGCCCGACCAGACCCTCGACGCCTCCCGCAAAGAAATTGAAAAATGCGTTCGTGTCCTGCTCCAGCTCTCCGGAAAAGCCGCCGCCGTGCCCGCCTGGCATGAAGGCATCATCGAGACCTACCGCCGTGCCCGCCGCGGCTGGCAGCGGTGCCAGCGCACCGACCTCTCCGAACCCTTTCACGCATGGCGTAAGGACGTCAAATACCTCCACCTCCAACTCGAAGCCCTCGGTGCCGAAGCCGTTCCCGCCGCCCTCCGCTACCGCAACAAACTCATCCGCCTCGAACAACTCCTCGGCCGCCACCACGACTGCGATCTCGTCCTCGACCGCTGCCTCCACAACTCCGCCAAAGGCTCCAAAAAACTCACCCGGCTGGCCAAGGATCGCCAGAAAAAACTCCAGCAACGCTCCCTCAAAATGGGCGACGACGCCTTCGACCGCACCCCCCGCCAATTCTCCCAAAAATTCCTCACCCGGCTCGTTTAAACTTTTACCTGCCAGGTTGCCGACGCAAGAATCGAGGGCCATCGGCTCCAAGTCCGGGGGGCAAGCGCGCGCCCAGAGCGCACGGGGGACGGTGGGTCAGCACATGGGAAAGACTCTCATGTTAACCACGATGGCCCATCGACGACTCGGAGGCCGCCGCTACAATGGATGTCGCAATGCTGTAGCGGGGGCGTCCCTGCCGCCGGGGTTTGGCCTGCAGCGTGTGAATTTACCCACACGACAAAGCTCACATGGCAAGCTGTCTTCCGGCGGGTTCGTAGCCCCGCCCTCCCAATCCGAAAATCCCGCCTCCGGCGGGGAGGGCGGGACTCTGTGCCCGCCGGGGGGCAAGCGCTCGTCCAGAGCGCACGGGGGACGGTGGAGCAGCGCATGGCAATGACTCTCACGTTAACCACGATGGCCCATCGACGGGCGACTCCCGTCCTACAAAACTCGGTCTTGCTCAAGAAGCAAAAAAAATCAACCAGATGACCATCAACCTGGCGACATTTCGGACGATTCGTTGCGTAGAATCATGGCAAACACCGCTGCAACAATCAACGCCGGTGCGATGAAATAGGCGGCCAAGCGCACCATCACAAACGTGGTCATCAACAGTCCTTCGGCATAGCCGAATTGCGTGGCCATGATTTTTTCCATCAACCGGGAATGCTCCACGGCCACAATCCCCACATAGTGCGCCCCAAGAATCAAGGCGCCGCGCAGAATCATCGATAAAGGTGAGAATCGAAATCGTTTCATTGCGGGTTGGAATCCGGCTTGGTTGCGGGTGCGGTCAACATCGCCAGTAAGATTGCGTTTCCCAGCGGACCGGCGGTGAGAAAGCGCCGATGGTCCGCGCGGTCCACCGGAACCCCCGCCAGATAGGCGGAGGCATACAACCGCCGCAACATTGGTTTGTCCCCATACATACGGGCACCGGCAATGGAAAATCCGGTGGCGCTGAAACTCCAGCCCAGGATCACCGGACCGGAATCAATGTCCCCGCTGCCTTGGATGCCACGGGGATATTCCCGGATCGCGCCAAATCCGACCACGTTGCCGGCCAGCTCCTGGCGCAAAGCCCGGTATAAGTCGGCGGACAATCCGGGCGCGGCTGGCTCCACAAGGAAAAGCCCGAGACTGGTGCCCGATCCCCTCGGCTCATCAATAGCAGCGCCATGCTCATTCACCGCCTGGATCATCAGCCCGGTGGTGGAATCCACATATTTGGAACGAAACACCGTCTCCCACTCCCGGATCAACAAAGAATGGTCCGCTCCTGTAACATATCCATGCAGGCCAATGGACCCCACCACCGCACAGTTGTCCACTGGATACCATTCACGCGGATAGGTCTCCACCAACGAATTTGGCGACGCCCGCAGACGTCTGACCAGCGCGTCGGTGATTGCGTCATGCAGCTCGCCATGCTCGAAGTCGATATCCGCCAGACGGGCCATTCCCAACATGAAATTGAAATATCCCAGATACGCCGCATGTCCCCGGTCCGCCTCCAGGTTTTCGAGCGCGTCCCGTTTCCACGAGTTGCGGTCGAACTCCCGCACTTCCGGTGACAACAGTTGTTCGATGCAATGGCGGATGACCGGCACAAACTCATCTCTTGTTTCCGGCCTGACCAATACCATCCGGGCCAGCCCGGTTCCCGCCATCATGTGGGTGCCGAACAACCACTCGCCATCGAACAATGGATCGCCCGTGGTATAATCGCCGGTCCCCAAATCCATCCGCACGTCGTGAGCAACCGCGCGTGCCAGACGCAGCGGCAAATCAGAGTCTTCCTCCAACCATTGAGCCGACTCCCTTCCACACCACCATGACGGGAATAGGAAAAAAACAGCGGCAAAAACCAACAATGACGGCACCGTGCGTCGCATATGGTGACGCAGCACCACGGTCATGTCATTTTTTCGTGTTCCGCGCTGGATCATTCTGGATTATCGGTTCCACAATCATCAGGACGGCATCGGCGGCGGAAGAGGCTTTGTGTTGCCGCGTTTTCTCCACAATCCGCCGGTTGCAAATGCGCGCCAGCCTTGTGTGAGCCAGCCGATCAGGGCCTGCGCCAGCCACAGCGCCCATGCCAGCATCAGCAGCCGGTAAAACCAGATGGATACCGAAAGGAATCCGGGTTGTGGCAGTGCACCGTCGCTGGACGGCACATACCATTGCAGAAAGGTGCCCCAGGAGCCGTTGCCGCGGATAAACATGTCCGGATGGCCAAGCAGCCCGGACGCGACAACCGAGATCAGCACCACCAGCGCCACCAGCGTGAGTCCTGCCAGCGCCACTTGCAGTAGATTGAACCACAGCGGTGTGCCGACCTTCGCCCCGGACCGCCCGCGCCAGCCGAGTGCGAACAACCAACCCGCCACGAGCAACGCGGCGGCAAGCGAAACCTGGGTGAGCCCCAGTCCCAGCAACAACCATTGCACGGTACGCAGAGGCGAACCGGGAATGCGCGCCAGCACCCACGCGGCCAGCAACGCACACAACAGCACCGACCAGAATCTCACCGCCGGACCCTGCATCGGCCCGTGGGTCCACAGAATCCACCGGTCGTCCGGAACCTGCATCGCCGTCGTCACATTGGCCGCTGGCACCGGAAGCCGCACGGTCCCGGCCCGGGAGAAAAAGCCCAACTGAGTATTGTCTGTCCATCGCACCCGCAGCGTCTGGCTTCCAGGACGCAGCGGCACCACCAGCCCGTCACCGTCGCGCCGCACCGGAATCGCCCGGCCGTCATGCTCCACCAGCGTGATCTCCACTGCTTCGGGAAGGCTGATGACCAAGTCCTGGCCCATCGTGCAATCCACATCCAGCGACAAATCACCCACCCGCTGGCGCCTACCGACCTCCAGCTCGCGTCGCACCCGCTGGACGGTGATGGTTTCTCCACCCACCGCTTCCGGACGACTGAAAATCAAACGCGCCGATTCGCCCGGCCATGGCGTCCATACCGGATGAAGGTTCTCGCTTCCCTCCTCGAACACCGGTTCCAATCCCTCCATCTCCACATGCCAGACCGGCGAGGCCACCAAGCGCCATTGCTCGTACCAGTTGTCCTGCGCGGACGTCGTTACGTCCAGCACCGGCACTGTCTCCAATTCGCTCTGCCAAACCACCTGTCTTTGCTGCGCACCCATCCGTACTTCCACATGGCCGTCCTCCACCACCACATCCGGCGTCAACACCTTCTCGCCCGGCAGCAAAGGCACACGGATGGAGACCGCGCGGGCAGACGACGAAACCCGCGTCACCTCGTTGCGCACTTTCCACACCAGCCCCATTTCCAAATGCCGCACCACTTGCAGAACACTTTGGGTTTCCTGACGATCATAGGTCGCCTCACCCGCCGCCGGACGGACCTGACGGGCGAAAAACACCTGCCCCTCCGGCACTCCATCCGCGCGCAGCCCGGTCACATTCCAACCCGGTGCGTCGATCTCCACCCGTCGCGGACGCAACAGGAACGACCACTCCCATTCGCTGCCCTCGCCCAGCATTCCCTCGACCCGCACCGAGTGGACCCCGGACGGCAACACCACCCAGAGGAATCCATTGTCGCGACGCAGCACCGCGCCCGGACGAC
>CAZTYG010000172.1:0-729 GCA_964617445.1 uncultured Blastochloridaceae bacterium | reverse complement strand
CTGAAAGCGGCGACCACGATGGCAACCTGCCGGGCAAAGGCACGGCGCAGCGCGCCGCCACATGAACCTCGGACTCCATGACCACCCGCCGGTCGCGCAAAGTCAGCGAGGCCGATGAAATTTCCGCCGCGTTCGGAAACGCTTCCGGAGCCTCCATCAGCCGCTCGCGCAGCATCTGCAAGGTCTCGCGGTCCGGCATCTGCGCCCGCGCACTGTCCACCGGAGCCCACAAAAACGTCAGCGGCAATAACCCCGCCATCACTCCCGCCATGGCACCGGGTGCCGCTCCCGTCCGCATCCGTCCCGGCGCTCTCCAGACCCCCAGCAACACCCCGGCCAGAGCGACCAACAAACCCACCCGCACCACCGCCAGCAATCGCTCCAGCCAGTCCGGAACCAACAGCACCCGCACCGTCTGCGCCGCCGTCACCGGCCCGTTCCAACCAAACGACACCCGCCGCCAACTCCAATCCGGTATCCCTGGACCCGTTTGAATCCGCGCTTTCGTGTCATACAAAAGATTGGATTTGGACGTTTCTCCGATTTTGCCGCTTAAAATCGAACTTTCACGCGGGGACTTCACCATATCCAGCATCTCGTCCATTGCCTCCCGCCGAGTCCTAGGCTGGGGCGATGCGGTTGGCGCATCTGTTGTTGCATTCAAGATTTCGTCCTGACCCCAACTATCTGTGTCGGGAATCCTTGGAACAGCACCTTCAAAAACCTCAT
>CAZTYG010000171.1:456-5192 GCA_964617445.1 uncultured Blastochloridaceae bacterium | reverse complement strand
GAAGGAATGGAAGCCAATGGTTCGGACTTGCCCTCCCTGGTGTTTCTGCCCGAGTTGCTCTACCGCCACAGCTTTCCCGGACACCAAGGCATGGATTTTGACCGGCACGAGAAGATGAAAGAAAACGGGGCCTGGAAAACCTGCCGTTACTGGAAGCATCATCTGCTGCCCGTCTTAAGACAGCCTTCGGCTGTGGGTCGCCTGCTGCGGCGGTATCTGGCCCCGGAACAGGCGGCGGACTGGGAAATGCGCTTGGGCATGGTTCCCGCACCTTTCCCGCCGGGGCAAGTGCCCCACGACTACAAGCCGATCATGTGGTATTCCCCGTTCTGGAAGCACATGAAGGCCTTCGCCCTGCCCAGCTTTTATTCGGGTCTGGTGCGGGTGAATCTGGCCGGTCGTGAGCGGCACGGAATCGTGCCCGCCGCAGAATTCCAGTCCTACTGCGATGAGTTGTGCGCCATGCTGGAAGCGCTCACCCGTCCGGATGGAACTCCGGCGGTGCGCGAAATCATCCGCACCCGCCCGGATGACCCCGCCGACCGCCCCGGACTGCCGCAGGCCGACCTCATCATTGATTGGAATCCCGACAACGGCAACCACTTGGTCAGTCCTGAGTATGGCAATCTCGGCCCGGTCTGCCCCACCCGTCCGGGAGCCCATCACGGCAGGGGATTCGCCTGGTATGTGCCGCCCGGCGGGCTGGAGAGAAAAGACGGCGGGCGCGATCTGGACAATCCGGTATCAGTGGTTGATTTTGCGCCGACCATTCTGGACCTGCTCGGACGCACGCCGCCCGGGCACATGGATGGACGGTCATTTGCCGGCCGACTGCTCGAAGCAGCCCAAGCCAAACCATGACCACGGCGACCATGGCCGATACGATGAACAAGATCGCGCTGACCGCGGGCGTGCACAACGAGGAAGACTTCCTCGAACCTTGGTTGCGGTATCATCATTTTCTCGGTGTTGAACGCGCATATCTTTATCTTGATCGCTGCACCGACCGGTCGGCGGAAATCGCCGCCGGTTTCCATTGGGTGGAAACCATCGTGCTGGATGATTCCTGGTGGCGGGATGTGGAGTTTCAAACCGATCTGCAGAATCGTCACGCCGACGACGCACTTCAACGCGCGAGACGGGCAGGCGTGGATTGGCTGTTGCACATTGATCCCGACGAGTTCGTGATTCCCTGTGCTCACATGTCACCGCCTCCCGTACTGGTGGGCGGTGCATTGAACAGGTTGGCCCTGCGCGCGCCGCAGCAGGCCGTGCAAATCCGACTGGCCACCGCGGAATCGTTGATGGTGGACACTGGCAGCGCGCCTTTCTGGCACCAAGAATACTTCGCCCTATCCGATCCCGCAGCGGCACTGGACAGCGCGCGCGGCGTGCGTCCGGAGCAACCACCGCACTTCAAAGGCCACGCCGACGGTAAAAGCCTGGTGCGCGTGTCGGCTTCCGTGCAGTCCAAAAACGCGCACGGTTGGGTAGCGGACCAGGGGGTGCGGCTTCCCAATCGTCCGAATTCCCGCCCGTTGCCAACCATCTGCGGCGGCTGGCATTTGCACTACCACGTCACCAGCCCAGAGCACTGGGCGCGCAAATTCCCGAAACAGTCCCGTTTCCCCCCGTATCTTCGAAATAACGCCCCTCTGGATCCATTCAAGCGGGAGGCTTTGGAGGTGTGCCGCGAGATATCCGACCCGGCGGAACTGGCGGCGCGCGCAAGAGGAATGTTCATGCCGCCCGACGAGGCAGAATCATTGTGCCGGGCCGGGGGCAATGTGCTGCACTATCCGGCGGTGGGGTCCTGGATACGAGCGCACTGCTGAGCGCCGCCGATCCTTCCCCCGAATCGGTGTGGCAAGGACAAGAATTTCAGGCAGCAGGGACGTCGATGAAGTAGGAAGCAAGGCTGGTAGGGCTGGGGCGGAGGCCGGCTTGTTCGATGACTCCGAGGACACGTTGTTCGTGCATGATGAAGCGGTCGCGTTTGTAGAGAAGGTAGTCGTCGCGGGCTTCGGCGGGGGTCATGTTGATGGTGGCGAGGTTGGCACCGGAGCGGAGGGCGCGCATGTAACCGTCGGTGCCGAGGATGTTCATGGCGCTCACAGCGGGGATGACGCGTTCGGGGTTGTTCAGGCGCATGAGGGCGACGGTATTGAGAACGTCGTCGAGGCAGGGGGTGCGACCGTCGGCGAGCGGGGTTTCATCGCCGGGAATGAAAGGGCTGACGCTGACGCCCGCAAGGGGCAGGCCTGCCATGACCCGGAGGGTCTCCGCAACCATGGAGTTGTCCTGACCCGGCAGACCAAGAATGAATCCGGAACTGACACGCCAACCGGTGGAGGCAAGATAACGGATGGCCTCGATACGTTCGGCATAGGTGCCGGGGGAGCGCATCTCGCGGTAGTGGGTGGGGTCGCCGGTTTCGAGCTTGATGATGTAGTAAAAGGCACCGGCGTCGCGGAGTTCGTCGCAGAGTTTGGGGTCGAGGGTGCCGAGGCAAACGCTGATGCCGTAATTTGTTTTGGCGCGCAGTTCACGGATCAGGGGGAGGGCGATTTCACGGACGGCGACAGGGTCTTCGCCGGCCTGGAGGTTGATGTCGGTGACGGACGGGGGCAGGGCTTCGAAGCAGAGGTAACGGAGGGCGTCGAGTTCGAGGCGGTAGCGGTTGAGGGAGCGATTGTCGCGGCGCATGCCGCAATAGACACAGTTTTCGCGGCAAAAATTGGAGATTTCGATGACGGCGCGTATGAAGACCTGATCGCCAAAGGCATCGGCGCGGGCCGCGGCCGCAGCGCGGCGGAGGGAGTCGGCTTCGGAACCGCGCAGTTGGATGAGGCCGACGAGAGCGGAGGGATCGGCAT
The DNA here is from genome assembly GCA_964617445.1 of uncultured Blastochloridaceae bacterium. Lineage (GTDB taxonomy): Bacteria > Verrucomicrobiota > Verrucomicrobiia > Methylacidiphilales > CAZTYG01 > CAZTYG01. The sequence continues at coordinate 2,316 of CAZTYG010000171.1, read as the reverse complement.
GGTCGGCAAAGAGGGCCTGAATGTGTCCGGGGTTCATGCGGTTTTCCATTGGAGGAGAAAGATACCGGAGGCGACCAGGACGACGCCGGCCCATTGGATGTGGCTCATCGGTTCTTTGAAGACAAGGTGGGCGGTGAGCTGGAGGAGGCAGAAGCCGGAACCGATGGCGAAAGCGTAAACGATCTGGGAGGGGGCGAGTTTGAGGGCGAAGGGGAGCAGTACCACGCAGAGAAAGCCGGAGAGGTTGGCGGCGGCGAACCATGCCCACCACTTCCAACCTTGGTTCAGAGAGCACCACTTCAGGCAGAGATTGGCGAAGGCCATGGCGGTCGCATAGCCGGCGATGAGGGCGAAGAGTTTCACGAGGAACCGCCTTCGTGGCCAATGGCGGGCAGGTAGATGTTGCGCTGATACCACTGCGGAAACCACTTGGTGAAGAGCCATGCCGCCGAGAAGCAGGCGAATGAGCCGAGCCAGCGTTGCCAGGGCAGTTGCCAATACCAGACGGAAAACAGCATTCCGGCAAAGACCACACCCCAGACCACGGTGAGAATGCGGTTCACGTGAAGGAAGTGGGGATTCTCCCACATGTCGGGGTTGGATTGTTCGCGGGCGAAGGGCAAGGTGAAGGGATGTCCGGCGGCGAGCGAGCCGAATGCGAGGACCACAAGCATGGCGGGCAGGAAGTAGGGCATCCACATGTCGATATGGGGAACGCCCACGGCCAGAACGGCCAGCTTGAGTCCGAATGCGGCCCAGACGACGATGTCCACATTTTTCATCCGGCGCAGGCACGGCAGCCAGAATGCCGACATACCGGTCAGGCCGATGGCGGCGGCCAGCCAGGAGTTTCCGGACATGCCGACCACGGCGGCCACCACCAGAGGCAGACCGGTGCGCAGGGTGTCGATGGTCCGGGGAGAGAATCGGTTCTTCAAGCGGTTGATCAATCAGGGTTTGACGGCTGTGTATTCGCTGAAGATGCCGAGCACGAGGTGGTGTTCGGCGTCTTTGAATCCGGCCGTTCTGAGGCATTCGAGGACTTCTTCGGGATCGGTCATCTGGTCGAGTGTTTCCCAGTAGTATTCCATGAGGTAGGCGGCGTCTTTGCTGCCGGTCAAAACCCGGGTCATGAACGGGAAGATGTCGCGAAAGTAGAGCCGTAGGAAGAAATAGGCGACGGGATTTTTGGGCTTGGTGATGTCCATGACGCAGGCCTTGCCGCCGGGTTTGAGCACCCGGTGGTATTCTTTGAAAGCGTTGGCCAGATTATCCACGTGGCGCAGGGCGAAGCCCATGGTGAGGAAGTCGAATTCGTTGTCGGGAAGCGGCATATCCTCGGCGCAAGCCTGGATGTGGGTGCAATCGAGCTGCTTTTTAGATTCGTTGAGCATGCCCTCGCTGGGTTCGACCGCGGTGACCAGTTTGGGGTCACCCACAATTTCAGCAGCGGCGCGGGCTGTGGGGCCGGTGCCGGCCGCGACATCGACGACCTTCATTCCCTCCTTCAGACCGTGGGTGCGGAGGGTGCGCAAGCGATACCAAGGGCCGGTACCGAAGAAGCCCCAGCCGGCGATGCCTTCATAATACGGCGCGGCCCGGTCAAACACGCGGCGGAGAAAGCTTTGTTTTTCCTCCAGAGATTGATAATGCGATTGCAGTGCGTCGTGGGGGATACCATGGCTCATGGGAATGCTCCTTGGATGGGGGTGGATGCGCGCAGTCTAACGCCGGGAGGGGCCGGGCCGCCACCAGAAAATGCCGCGCCAGACCACCGGCCATGGCAGCCAGACCAACACCCAAATCCACGCGCGCAGCAGCGCCCAGAGCGGCAGGACCAGCCAAGAACGCAGCGGCGGG
>CAZTYG010000171.1:0-446 GCA_964617445.1 uncultured Blastochloridaceae bacterium | reverse complement strand
GTGCTGGCGTCGGCCTGGCGACGCTCGGCGGTCGCGGCGGGCGAAGCCCGGCACGACGGGCGAGAATGCCTCCCACCGCGGAGTCGAGCAGCCAAACCACGGCGCCCCCCCCCAGAGTCCATACGGAGGGGGCGGCGATAGCGGCAATGCTCCAGCCCAGCAGCGGCAACAGCACGATTTGTCCGGCGTAGCCGCCGGGTTGTGACCAGCGCACCGTTTTGTGCCAGCGCATGTAATGCAAGACCGCACCGGCCCAGTCATGCTCGGCGGACGGGGTCTCCAAAATGACCGAACTGAGTGCGGACCGTCCGAGCCTGAGGCCGAGTTGGTAATCGTCGGCCAGCATCGGGACCATCCGCGCCATGGTGGCGTCGTCAAGTTTGGAGGAATCGAACATGGTTCCCGCGCCGAGTGCGAAAAAGACCCGTCCCCTGCCGAGCCGTTCA
>CAZTYG010000170.1:4966-5198 GCA_964617445.1 uncultured Blastochloridaceae bacterium | reverse complement strand
CTTTTCTTTGTTTTTGAGCTGTGAGCGCTCGTCCTGACAGCGGACGATCATTCCAGAAGGAATGTGCAGGACCTGGACGGCGGAATCGGTGGTGTTGACTCCCTGGCCGCCGGGGCCGCCGGCACGGCAGACCTCGATCCGCAGGTCGTCGGGCCGGATATCGATGTCCACCTCGCGCGCTTCGGGCAGGACGGCGACTGTCGCGGTGGAGGTGTGAATGCGCCCTTGGCTT
>CAZTYG010000170.1:0-4956 GCA_964617445.1 uncultured Blastochloridaceae bacterium | reverse complement strand
CTTTCGGTGGCGGGCACGCGCTGGACCCGGTGGACCCCGCTTTCGAACCGCAGGGCGTTGAAGACATCCTCCCCGGTGACCATCGCAGTGATTTCCCGGTAGCCGCCCAACTCCGCCGGATTGGCGTCCAGAACCTCAATCTTCCACTCCTGGCGTTCGGCATGGCGGCAATACATTCGAAACAGGTCGCCGGCGAACAACCCTGCCTCGTCCCCGCCGGTGCCCGCGCGAATTTCGAGAATCGTATTACGCGAGGCGTTGGGATCGGGCGGCACGATGGCCGCCAATACCCGTTGATGCGCCGCCGCGCGCGCCGCTTCGAGCACCGGAAGTTCCTCGGCGGCCAGCTCGGCCACCCCGTCGCCCCCCGCGTCGGCAAGCATGGCGCGGGCCTCGGCGATCTGCCGATCAAACGCGCTGAGCCGCTCGCCGTCGGTCAGAGCGGCTTGCAGGCGTTTGTGTTCGCGGATCAGTTCCTGGGCGCGAACCGGGTCGTCATACAGATCAGGCGCACCCAGCGCGCTTTCCAGTTCTTCGAAGCGACGGCGCAGGGAGGCCAGGTGGGGTGTGACATCAAAATTCATAGGGCAGGGGTGGAACTCTACATCCGTCCCTTGCCATTGGAAAGCGCTGCGGAATGTCCACCGCGCACGGGCGCTCAGGCCTCGTGCTGCTTCTTGTCGCCGACCCAATCGAGGTGGAAGAACTTGCCGCGAGGGAGATCAACGCGCTCATAGGTGTGCGAGCCGAAGTAGTCGCGCTGGGCCTGGAGGAGATTGGCGGGGAGTCGTTCGGAGCGGTAGCTGTCGAAGTAGGCCAGCGAGGCGCTGTAGGCAGGCACAGGAATGCCGGAGAGCGCGGCGGCGGAGATCACGCGGCGCCAGTTGTGCTGGGTTTTTTCGATGACGTCTTTGAAGTAGGGGTCGAGCAACAGGTTGGGCAGGCCGGCGTTTTTTTCGAAGGCGTCTTTGATGCGTTGCAGGAAGCGGGCGCGAATGATGCAACCACCGCGGAAAATCATGGCGATCTCCCCATAGTTAAGATTCCAGTTTTGTTCCTCGGAGGCGGCACGCATGAGAGCGAATCCCTGGGCGTAGGAGCAGATTTTGGAGGCGTATAGGGAGTCGCGCACGGCGCGGACCCACTCCTCTTTGGCGCCTTCGAAGACGGGCCTGGGTCCGTTGAGGACTTTGGCGGCGGCCACGCGTTCTTCTTTAATGGCGGAGATACAGCGGGCAAAGACGGCCTCGGACATCGTCGAGCAGGGGATGCCCATGTCCAATGCGCTTTGAATCGTCCACTTGCCGGTGCCCTTTTGGCCGGCGGTGTCGAGAATGACATCGACCATCGGCGCGCCGGTCTGCGGGTCCTGGAAGCCGAGAATTTTGCCGGTGATTTCGATCAAGAAGGAGTCTAAGTCGCCCTCGTTCCATTCGAGGAAAACTTTCTCCAGTTCGGCTACGGAGAGGCCGACGCCGTGGCGCAGGATGTTGTAGGCCTCGCAAATGAGCTGCATGTCGCCGTATTCAATGCCGTTGTGAACCATCTTCACGTAGTGGCCTGCGCCATCGGGACCGATATGGGTGGTGCAGGGAACGCCGCCCTGGACGGGTTTGCCAGGGGCCGCGCCTTCGATCGGCTTGCCGGTCTTTTCGTCCACCTTCGCGGCAATCGCCTTCCAGATCGGTTCCAGTTCCTTCCATGAAGAGGCATCGCCGCCGGGCATTAACGACGGGCCGAAGCGCGCGCCTTCCTCGCCGCCAGACACACCGGAGCCGATAAAGCGCAGGTTCTTGGCGCGCAGGTCCTTTTCACGCCGCACGGTGTCGTTCCACAGGGCGTTGCCGCCGTCGATGATGATGTCGTCCTTTTCCAACAACGGCACCAGGCCGTCGATCACGGCGTCGGTGGCCTTGCCGGCCTGCACCAGGATGATGATCTTGCGCGGGCGCGCCAGGGATGCGACGAAATCCTCCAGCGTTGGGCAACCGATCAGACCGCCGGGAGTGCCGGTGTTTTCTTTGACGAAGACCTCGGTCTTTGAGGCGGTGCGGTTAAAAACCGAAATTTGAAAGCCGTGGTCGGCGATGTTGAGGGCGAGATTCTGGCCCATCACAGCCAGACCGATGAGTCCGATGTCGGATTTTTCTTTCATAAGCGGCACAAACGTAGGGAACCGGCCCGTCCGTGTCCAAGCAATTTCCGCCGGACGGTTTGTCATTGCGCGGCGGCCTCCGAACAATCAATCTGATTCCCGTATGCGATGGGCGTTGCTTTTGCTTTTTCTGGCCCCGGTTGGAGCTGATGCCCAGCCGCAGCCGCCGCGCGGGAATTTGCGCGCCGCACCCGACCACGAAGAACAGGGTGCCGAACCCGATCGCCCGCCCACCGCGTCATGCGTCGAGGCGACGAAGACCACGGAGGGCCGGGTCATGGCCGGAACCGCTGGAATCGCCACGCCTCCGGATGACGGCGCGAAACTGCGCTGGCACGGCCATGGCTTTCTGACCGTCACCAGTCGTTCCGGCATTGTCCTTGCCGTCAACCCGTTCGCCGAGGGCGTCACCCTATACGAATGGCCCGAACGCTTGGCCGCCGATATCGTATTGATCTCCACCGAGGACCCGGATTCCAACGCCTCGGATCGTATCATCGGCAACCCTCAGATTTTCCGCAGTATCGCCGGTGTCGGTGCCAACCGCGCCAACGGCATTCCCTTCCGCGGTGTCGCCACTTACCGCGACGCCCGCGAAGGCCGCGATCTTGGCTCCAACACCGCTTTCCTCTTCGAAATCGACCACGTCCGCTTCTGCCATCTTGGCTCCCTCGGCCACACCCTCACCGACCGCCAAGCCGGGCAGTTTGGACGCGTCGATGTCCTGCTCCTCCCCGTCGGCTACCGCCAGCTCACCCCGCGCGAGATATTGCACAACGCCACCATGCTCAACGCCAAGTGGATCATTCCCATTGCCTACCATACCGACCGAACCCCGCGCCTTGATCTGCGTCCGCTCGACGAGGCGAACTTCGGCGGACTGCCAGTCCAGCGCGCCGCCGGGCCTGAATTCACCTTCCACCCCCGCCATCTGCCCTCCACTCCCACCGTCCTGCTGCTCCGCCAACCATGAGAATCCTTGTCCTTGGCAACGGCGGCCGCGAGCACGCCATCGGCGTTTTTCTCAAGCAGGACCCGCGCGTGGCCTCCCTCCATTTTGCCCCCGGAAATCCCGGCACCGCCACCCTCGGCGAAAACCTCCCCCATGCCGCCACCGACCTCGACGCCATTGCCGCATGGGCCGCACGCCACCGCCCCGACCTCGTGGTCATCGGTCCGGAAGCCCCGCTCTGCCTCGGCGCCGCCGACCGCTTTCGCGCCATGGACATCCCTGCCTTCGGGCCCGGAGCCGATGGTGCGCGTCTGGAGGGTAGTAAAATATTCATGAAGGACATCCTGCGCGAAGCCGGCATCGCCACCGCCGCCAGCGACCGTTTCACCTCCGCCGACGCCGCTCTCGCCCATGTCCGGAACATGTCATATCCGCTCGTCGTCAAAGCCGACGGTCTCGCGGCCGGCAAGGGCGTCATCATCGCCGACTCCGTCAGCGACGCGGAGACCGCCATTCACGCCATCATGGTGGACCGCCAATTCGGCGCGGCAGGTGACGCCGTGTTGATGGAAGAATTCCTCGACGGTCAGGAAGCCTCCATCCATGCCGTCACCGACGGCACCACCCACGTGCTTCTCTCTTCCTCCCAGGACCACAAACGCATCGGCGAGGGCGATGCCGGCCCCAACACCGGCGGCATGGGCGCCTACGCCCCCCCCCCCGCCGTTCCTGCGGAAATGATCGAACAAATCAACCGCACCGTCTTTCAACCCCTCATTGCCACCCTCCGCCGCCGCGGCATCGACTACCGTGGTGTGCTCTATGGCGGGCTCATGCTCACCGCCGACGGGCCCAAGGTGCTCGAATTCAACTGCCGCTTCGGCGACCCCGAAACCCAGGTCCTGCTGCCCATGCTCGAAACCCCGTTGCTTGACCTGTTGTTGGCCGCTGTCGAAGGTCGGCTCGCCGGGCTGGAGTTGAAACTGCGCGACGGTGCCGCCATGACCGTCGTGCTCGCCGCCCCCGGCTATCCCGACCAACCTGTCACCGGACAGATCATCCACGGTCTCGAACACCCCGCGCCCAGGGGAACGTTCCTGTTTCATGCCGGCACCCGACAGGACCCCGGAGGTGCCATCCGCACCAGTGGTGGACGCGTTCTCAGCGCGACCGGCACCGGTGCCACCCTTCAAGAGGCCCGCGACCGCGCCTACGCCCTGGCCGACACAATCACCTTCGACGGCAAACAACTCCGCCGCGACATCGGTCATCGCGCACTGACGTCAACCTCCTGACACCCATGCGCACCCTCGGCTTCATTCTCAGCACCCTGCTGGCATTCTTCACCGGAGGTGCCCTGGTTTTTTGGTATCTGGCGCGAACCCCCGACTTCTTCGAACCTCTCACCGTTCCCACCCCGCCGCCGTCTCTCGCCCCACACACCGCCCCGCCCGCTCCTTCCAGAGGGGATGAAGCCGACCCTGGCCCGCTCCTGCCCCTCCCCGATGAGGCCCGCGAAGTCATCGACCTGCTCCGCAGCGGCTATATCGAATCCCCTGCCCTTATCGCCGCCGACCTCAGTGAATCCACCCTCGATGACGTCTTTTTACGCGCTGGCAAGAAACTTCAAATCGACACCGACGCACGCCACACCCCGGCTTCCGGTGCCCGACCGATCACGGAACTCCTTCCTCCGGGCATCGGTTATTGGCGCCCACGCGACCTCGGCGAACAGGAACTGCGCCGCTTCCTGCGCGAGTGGGAAATCTGGCGCAGCGGCGGCCTTCGTGCCCTCATCCTCGATCTCCGCCATTTTCGCGACGCCAACAACTTCGCCGGTGCCGCAGCC
>CAZTYG010000169.1:598-5235 GCA_964617445.1 uncultured Blastochloridaceae bacterium | reverse complement strand
GTGTGTTCGAGCAATCCTCCGCGCCGCGCGTGGTGGAATCCTCGGGCGGCGGAGGCCCGCTGCCATTTTTTGTCCTGCGATTCCAGTGCGTGCTGTGCCACCAGTCGGAAACGCGGCTCGGTCATCTGCGCCACGGTTTCCTGTAGAAATTGCCAGTCGGCCGCCGCTTGCGCCTGTTGCTCCGGGGAACCGGCCAGCAGTATGGCGGTCTCGTCATCGGTCAGCTTGCGCAGGGAGGGGTGGCCGATGTTCAGCCCATAGGGGTTGGTGTAGAAGCGTCCGGAGAGTTCGACGAAGTCACCGGTGCGGGCCGGGTCCAGCTCGGTGAAGGCGGCGGAGTCGGACCAAATTTTCAACTTCGCCGAGGCCGCACCGTCGGAAATTTCCAGGTCGAAGAACGGCTTTTGCGCCTGGGTGCGGCCCTCTTTGCAGGAGGTTATCTGCACGAACACCGCCGTGGAGATTTCTCCATCGCCCGGTTCGCGGCGGATCAGTTCGGTCAACGGGGAATTTAAACCGGATTCGGAAACCATTGATAAAGGATGAGGTAAACAAGCACGCCTGTCACGGACACATACAACCAGATCGGAAACGTCCAGCGCGCCCATTTCTTGTGGTGATCCAGTTGTCCTCTGACAGCGAAAGTGACCGTGGTGATGATCATGGGGAGGTTGACGATGGCCAGGATGATGTGGGGGATGAGGATCGCGTAATAGACAGGGCGAATCCATCCTGTTGCCAGAAACTTCGTGTCACCGTGAATCCATTTATGGGTTACGTAACAAATCAAAAACAGTGCGGAAACCACCAGTGCGGAGGCCATTAATTTTTTATGAGTCTGGATATTGCCGCGTTTGATTTGAATCAGCCCCGCGATAATCAAACAGGTGGCTATCGAATTGAGAATCGCATTGATCAGGGGTAAATCCGCAGTCGTCATGGAGCGAAATCTACCGCAACTCTTCTGATTGGCGACTCGGAATGAATCGGGAGTTTCGCCGATTGCTACGAAACGGACAGGGTGGGATTCGAACCCACGGGACCTTGCGGTCCAGCGGTTTTTCCCGTGATGACCGCGACGCGGTCAAACGGGATCGCGTTTGCCCGCAGAGCGGGCATCACGCGACAAGACTTTGCGGTGGAGCCATTTTCTTCCCCAACCGGATTTGAGATATTTTTCGCGGCGCTGAGCGTCGGAGCGAGTGGCGAAATTTTCCAAGTGGACACGAGTCCATGGTCTGTGGGGCTTGGTGGAAAAGACTTTGCCGGCGTTGTGTTGGGCAAGGCGCAGATCTGGATCGGCGGAACTGCCGATGTAAATAGTACCGTCGGATTGCGATAGTAGCACGTAGACGAAGGACATGATAATAACTCGGACAGGGTGGGATTCGAACCCACGGGACCTTGCGGTCCAGCGGTTTTTCCCGTGATGACCGCGACGCGGTCAAACGGGATCGCGTTTGCCCGCAGAGCGGGCATCACGCGACAAGACTTTGCGGTGGAGCCATTTTCTTCCCCAACCGGATTTGAGATATTTTTCGCGGCGCTGAGCGTCGGAGCGAGTGGCGAAATTTTCCAAGTGGACACGAGTCCATGGTCTGTGGGGCTTGGTGGAAAAGACTTTGCCGGCGTTGTGTTGGGCAAGGCGCAGATCTGGATCGGCGGAACTGCCGATGTAAATAGTACCGTCGGATTGCGATAGTAGCACGTAGACGAAGGACATGATAATAACTCGGACAGGGTGGGATTCGAACCCACGGGACCTTGCGGTCCAGCGGTTTTCAAGACCGCCGCAATCGACCACTCTGCCACCTGTCCTAAGCTTAGAAATTTATACGGAAGCGCATGAGGAAGTCGAGCCGTGTCGGGGTCTTTCCTGATGAGGTGTAGCGTGCCAGCGAGCTGTATTCCGGCTCCGCAGCGCGCCGCCCTTCAAAACAACAACCACTCTTCCCAGTTCAGGGCAGGTCCTCGCCGCGGAGCACGAGCACGGCACCTGTGAGACCACTGACGCGCAGGACGACCGGGTTATCGCGGTTGGGGTCGCGGTGGGAGGCGAAGGCGATGACAAAATGGGAGGGGGCACCGTCTTCTTCGATCCGGGCTTCGCCGCGGGGGGTGAATTCGATGATGCGCTCGAAGGTGACGTCATCCGTACCGACTCGCTGAGTCCATGGCGGGAAGAGGTGGGCCTCGGGCCGGGCTTCGGCGGGCAGGATGTTGTCGTCGAATTCGATTCCGGAAAACGTTTCCGCCCGGCCCAACAGAGGCCATGCGTTACGGTCGTCCACCGGACCGGCGTGGGTGGTGCCGTCGGACGCGGAGATCGAGGCCATGACAATTTCCGGCAAGCTGTCCACGGATTGTTGGGCCAGTCCCACGCGCACGTAGGTGCTCATGGCCAGGGCGTGGCTGCGGGAGACGTCCATCTGTCCGCGCAGCATGGTGGCGGTCCGGGTCAGATCGGCACCGCCGGCGGTGGAGCGCAGGGCCGGAATCGAAATGGCGGCGAGCAGGGCGATGATGGCCAGGACGACAAGCAATTCTACCAGGGAGAATCCGTGGCGGTGGGGAGGGTGAAGGTGGATCATGGAAGGACATTGGCACATTTCGGAGCGCAAGCCGATGAGATTTTCCGATTCTTCGGACGAACGGGAATCAGGCGATCCCGGTTGCCATGATGCATTCGATGTCCTAGGCTGACAATGTATGCAAATCCACATCAGTTCCCGTCATCTCAAACTCACCGGCGCCATGCAGGCGTTCGCCACCAGCAAAATCAGCAGCTTGGAACACATGACCGACGATATCATCGCGGCGCATGTGGTTTTGATGCATGACGAGAACAAGAATCCAAGCAAGTCCTTCGGGGTGAAAGTGCATCTGGCGGTGCCCGGTCCGGACATTCATATCGAGGAGCACACCAGCGATCTCTACGCCGCGCTGGACTTGGCAGTGAACAAACTCGAACGCCAGTTGCGCAAGCGCAAAACCAAGCTGGTTACGCGCAAGAAACACATCGCGCAGCAAACGATGGAAAAAAAGAAGCGCACCGGGCGTCCGGTGCCGGTTTGATGTAGCTGGACGTGGCTGGGCCATGCCACCCCATGTCTCCAAGCCCCTGAAGTCCGCCATGCGGTGAGGCTTGACTTCGCCCTCTCCAAACGTATGTTTCAAACAATCGTTTGATTATGAGTCCTGTTGCTGATTCCACTGTTGATACCCGCCTGCGCATCATGGAAGCCACCACCCGGCTGTGCGCGGAACATGGGATTCAGGCCACTTCATTGCGTGCCATCACCGCCGAGGCCGGGGTGAATCTGGCGGCGGTAAACTATCATTACGGCAGCAAGGACAATTTGATCGCCGAGGTGCTGATCGAACTGGTGCGCCCGATCAACCTGGGCCGCTATGCCCTTCTCGACGCCTATGAGAAGGAGGCGGCACCGGGTGCGATTTGCATCGAAAAAGTTTTGGAGGCGCTTTACCGTCCGTGTTTCGAACATTTTGGCAGGGACGATGAGAGCCGCAGCAAGCTCAAGTTGCTCGGTCGCAGCCTGCACGAGACCGGGGAGTTCACCCAAATTCTGGCCGAGCGGGAATGGCAGCCGCTGGTGGGGCGGTTCCATGGGGCCATGAGACAGGCGTTGCCGGGAACGGATGACGAAATCCTGTTGTGGCATTTCCATTTTTCAATCGGGGCGATGATTCATGCGGCGAGTCAGTATCAAATGTTTTGCTCCCTGTGCAGCGGAATTGAAAAACTCGATTATGATTCCGAAGTGATCATCGGGATGCTGGTCCGGCACAACGCCGCCGGTTTTCGCTCATCACTCCAGCCAAAATGAAATACTCTCTGCTACTCGTCGCCGCCGCATTGCTTCTGGGGGCGTGCGCCGCCCCGCCCTCACGGCAAGTGCCGGACAGTGCGATGGTGATCCCCTCCGCGTGGGAGGGGGCTGGTTCGCTCGAAGGCCGTGTGGAAAGCGATTGGATCACACTCTTCGAGGACGAAGGGTTGAACAACGCCGTTGCCACCGCGCTGAGTCGCAACTTCGATCTCCAGGCCGCCGCCGCCCGGCTTGACGCGGCACTGGCCCGCTCCCGCATCGCCGGAGCGCCGCTCTACCCCTCGCTGGATTTTTCATCCTCCGCCAATAAATCCCAGGACCTGGTCCGCACCGGATCCGGCGGGCCGGGGGGAGGAGACAGCTTCGACCAGTTCCTTCGCACCCGATCCACCCGGCTCGGGCTGTCCTTTGACATCGCGTGGGAGCTGGATGTCTGGGGACGTTTGCGCGCGGGCAAGTCTGCCGCCATCGGCGATGCCCAGCGTGCCGCCGCTGATCTGCAGTCCGCACGGCTTTCGTTGGTGGGTCAGACCGCCAAGGCATGGTATGCCGCCGCCGAGGCCCGCGCCCAACTGGAACTCACGCTGCGCATCCTCGATATCTTCCAACGCACCACCCGCACCGTCGAAAGCCGGTACGATTCCGGTTTGGGTGAGGCACTCGAGGTGCATCTGGCCAAATCCGACCAGGCCAATGTCGCCGCTCAGGTCGAGGAACGCCGCATCCGCTTCGAGCAAACCCTGCGTGACCTCGAACTGCTCACCGGTGCGTATCCCGCCGCGTTGA
>CAZTYG010000169.1:0-588 GCA_964617445.1 uncultured Blastochloridaceae bacterium | reverse complement strand
GGCTGGCCCCGGTCCCCGCGCCGGTGCCCGCGGGTATTCCCGCCTCGTTGCTCGACCGTCGTCCCGACCTCATCGCCGCCGAGCGCCGACTGGCCGCCGCCGACCGCCGTATCGCCGAGGCCCGCGCCAACCGCCTTCCCCGGATCAGCCTCACCGCCTCCGGAGGCACCACCAGCGATGCCCTCATGGACCTCGTCGATCCCAAATACACCATCTGGAATATCGCCGCGAATTTGACGGCACCGATTTTCGATGGCAACCGCTTGGCGGGCGAACTCGATCTGGCCAAGGCCAACACCCGCGAGGCGCTGGCCGACTACACCCAGCAGGCATTGGTCGCCTTTCGCGAGGTCGAGGAGGCGTTGGCCTCCGAAGCGTTGCTTGCGGAGCGCGAGCGGCTGCTGGCCGATGCCTCCACGCACGCCATGCGTGCCTATGAAGTTGCTCAGGAACGTTACACCCAGGGGCTGAGCAATATTATTGATGTGCTCGAATCCCAGCGCCGCGCCACCGAAACGGAACAGGCCCATCTCACCGTCAAGCGTCTGCGGCTGGACAACCGCATCAACCTCCATCTGGCTCTGGGGG
>CAZTYG010000168.1:0-5252 GCA_964617445.1 uncultured Blastochloridaceae bacterium | reverse complement strand
CCGCGCACGGGCGCGGTCTTTGGCCATCGTCGCCACCGACTTGGTCTCCAGCCGCGCGGCACCCTTGGTGACACGCAATTTCACCCGCGTGCCCGCCCGCACATGGCCCGCCAGGCTCCGCTTCGCCGCCGCCACCGCCTCTTTGTATTGCGGCAGCCAGCGTGCCTGCGCCACCAACATCTCGTCCGCCATCTGCCACACCTCCTCGGGCGCGCAAACCGCGCCCACCAGCGGATCGTGCAACATCGCCTGCTTCAGCAACAGCGCGTCCCCGCACACCGCCGCCTCCATACCCATCCGCTGCACATGGACCGATGCCGAACACGTCGCCGCGCAGGCCAGGGACAGGGGGCCCGGCACGGTCATGTTGATCCCGTTGCGGTCCACGTAACCGGGAATTTCCACGCAACAGCCGTTCGGCAAATTCGGGATATTGCCTTGGTTGATGACGTTAAAATGCCCGCGGTAGATTCTTCCGGTCTCCAGCGACTCGATGATCCATGAGCCGTGTTCGTTGCTGCGTTTTTCGGGGAGTATCTCCGGTGCCGGCTCCTTCAGCCAGTTCGGATAATCGGTCTCGAACCAGTTGCGCCCCTCGGTGCACACCCGCAGATATCCACCGGTCTCGCCGTTGATCCAGGCGGAAAGATCGATCCACTTTTTGATCTCGTCCGTGCGTTTGCGATACCACGGCAGGTATTCGCTCAAGTGGCCGTTGGATTCGGTGCTGTAATAGCCGAAGCGGCGCAGCACATCGATCCGGACCTTTTCGGTGCGCGGATATTCCGGATGCATTTCGAATGCCTCCGCCAGGTGCGGCAGCATGTCGATGCCGCGCCAGCGCGCCGTAACGCACCAGGTCTGGTGGTTGATGCCCGAGAACGCGGTATCGAAATCCGTGTCCACCCATGGCTCGTTTTTCTTCAGGTGCCCGTGGTGGCGCAGCCACAACTCGCTGACATTGCGAATCTGCCGTTGGGCGCCCTGCACACCGTGGCAAAGACCGATGGTGCGCACCCCGCCGTATTCGTTGCAGGCCCAGGTGTTCATGGCCATGGGGTTGGAGTAGTTCAAAAACAACGCCCCCGGCTTGGCCAGCTCGCGAATATCCCGGCAGAAATCCAGCAATACAGGGATCGTGCGCTGGGCATACATCAACCCTCCCGCGCACAGCGTGTCGCCCACACACTGGTCCACCCCGTATTTCAAAGGAATATCGATGTCGCTCTGAAACGCCTCCAGTCCGCCTTGGCGGATCATGCAGATGACATAGTCCGCGCCCTCGATCGCGCGACGGCGGTCGGTCGTGGCGGTCACACGCGCGGGCAGCTTGTTCTCCTTCACATCCCGCTCGGCCAGACGCGCCACCATGCGCAAATTCTTGGCGGAGTTGTCCGTCAACGCGAAATGGGCGTCCCGTAACTCCGGCACCGCCAGCACATCCTGCATCAAACGGCGTGTGAATCCAATCGAACCGGCCCCGATCATGGTAATTTTTATTGGCATGGCATGCTTTCCTGTTCTTTCGTGAATCATGCATCACACTTGTCCTTCCCATCAATGGTCGGTTGATGCTATGAATGGTTGATTTGTGAAGTCACTGGAACGCGAATTGGAAAAGATATTTGGTCGACCCGCCACAAGCGGCGGCGGCTCCTCCGCCCGGCCCTTCTTTTACGCCGGCTACGAGGAACGCCGCGACTGGCGCACCTATCAATGGCACGGACTCGCCCGCAACGATAGCGGCGAATCCCCGCGCCTGTTATTTCAATACACCCTCGACGGCCGCGGATTCTTTCGCCACGGCCGCAAGCGCTGGAGCACCGGCCCCGGATGCGGATTCTTCGCCCTTCTTCCCTCCGACCACAGCTACGGCCTACCGCGCGATTCCCCTTCCTGGCGGTTTGTCTGGGTCATTTTCCACCACGACTACATCGTCTCCCGCCTCGGCGCCTACCTGCGCACCCGCACACCCGTTCGTGTTCTCCCCGAAGAATCCGGACCGATCCGCACCCTGCCCGCCCTGCTGCGCGGCATCCACCAACCGGAACGCCCCCCCCCCGGCGATGCCACCAGCGAGCTGGCCTGCCTTTCCTGGATGCTGCGCGCCGAACATTTCCTGCGCGAAATGGACCATCCGGGACACGACAGCGACCCGTTGATCGAGTCCCTGCGCACGCGTGTGATCGGGGCCCTGCCACGCGCGCTCGACGTCAACGAACTCGCCCGCTCCCATCACATGAGCCGCAGCGCCTACAGCCACCACTTTCGAGCCCGCACCGGCTCCACCCCCGCACGCGTCATGCTGGAAATCCGCCTCCAAGAATCCGAAAAACGCCTGCGCTCGGGAAATGAAAAAATCGACGCCATCGCCCGTGCTTGCGGCTTCGCCGACGCCAACCACTTCTGCAAAGTCTTCCGCCGCGAACGCCGCATCACCCCCGGCGCATTTCGCCGCCTGCTTGGTCCGGCAAATCAACCCACAAACATCAAACGCTGAACTTCCCAACCATGGAATCTCACTGATGGTAGGAAGTCCCCACGGCCTCTCAGAGGCCGTCTAAGTTTTGACAAAGATTGCCAATCCGATATTGTGAGTGACGGGTAAAAAATTGATGCCAACTCAAAATGTGAATCTTACCGCCCCCCTGGACACCTTCGTGAAGAAGCAGGTGTCGCTGGGCTACTTCAATAATGCCAGCGAAGTGCATCGCTCGGCCTTGGCCGCGATGGCGCGGCAGGAGGAGGAAAGGCAGTTGCGTTTGAAGCAATTACGCCGCGAAGTCCAAGCGGGTATTGATGATGTGAAAGCTGGACGCTCGGCAAAAATCATCTCCGCCAAGGGTTTGAGTTCGGTGCTGGACGGATGTTTGGAAAGAACCATCCGACGGTTGGAACGAACGAATGCCGAACCCGCTGCATGAATCTTATCCGCACGGCCAAGGCGCTTGAGGATATCGAAGCATGTCTTTATTGGTCGGCAGAGAATTTTGGCATTCCGGCTGCCCGCCGTTATCGGGTTTTGCTGGAAGTGGCCCTGCTGGCGATTTTGAAAACTCCCGAACCAAGGGGGTCAAAAAGGATCGAGGGCTTCGGTGGTAAAGTGCGGGCTTACCACCTCAGGCACAGTCGCAAAGATGCCCCCGTGGATGGGCTGATTGTAAAAACTCCAAGACACTTTATTGTCTATCGGAAAACTCAAACTGGAGGCATCGAACTGCTGAGAGTGCGCTTCCTCATGACCCATCCCGCATCCGGTCGCCCCATTCTGATTCCTGATTCAGAACCGGAATCTGGAGACGAACTACCACCACCATAAAATCGAAGCACGGGGCCGCCCTGCCCCGGATTTCCAGCCTTCTGCGGAAATCATTTTGCTGGCGCCATAATAACGTGGTAACAATCTCAATGCCTTGGTTCCATCACGAATCTGATTGTCTCAACGAAGCCACCATACGCGCCGCCGCCGAACGCCTGCTGGATGAAGCAAAGTCACGGCTCGGCAGCAAACTGCAGCGGGTTCTGCTGCTGCCACCGGATTTGACCCGCGCACACAGCGGCGCCGGAAAAGTCACCGAGTGGATTTACCAGGCTTTGCCGGAGGGCTGCGACGTGCATGTCATCCCCACCCTCGGCCAGCATGTGCCTCACACCCCGGAAGAAAACCGCTGGATGTTCGGCTCCATCCCAGAGGAACGCATCCACGCCCATAACTGGCGCGATGGGGTAAGCCGCGTGGGCGTCATCCCCGCCGGGCGGGTCGCTGAGACCACCGACGGGGTCGCCGACTGGGAAATCCCGGTCGACCTCAACTCGATGCTCATGGACCAAAGTTGGGATCTGATCGTCAACATCGGCCATGTCGTGCCCCACGAAGTGCTCGGCTTCGCCAACCACAACAAAAACTATTTCATCGGACTCGGCGGCAAGGAAACCATCTGCGCCTCGCACATCGCCGCCGCCTGCTACGGCATCGAAAACAACCTGGGCAATCTGGTCACACCGCTGCGCGCCTGTTACAACTGGGCCGAAGAACAGATGCTCGGCCACCTGCCCGACGTATATTTCCAAATCGTCATGGACCGGAACGCCGAAAACCAACTGGTCACCACCGGCGTTTATGTGGGCGACGACCTTGAAACCTACCTGATGGCCGCACGCTCCAGCCGTGCACGCAACATCACCACCTTCGACAAACCGGTGCGCAAGATGGTGGCCGTGATGCAGGCCGACGAATTCCGCGCCACCTGGGTGGCCAACAAAGCGGTTTACCGGACCCGCATGGCCATCGCCGATGGCGGCGAACTGCTGGTCATCGCTCCCGGAGTCGAACGTTTCGGCGAGCAGCCCGAGGTGGAGGAAATCATCCGCCGCTTCGGCTACCGCAGCACCCCGGAAATCATGGAACAATACCGCACCGTGCCCCTGCTCCAGGATTTCGCCCACGGCACCGCCCACCTCATCCACGGCTCATCCGAGGGACGCTTCACCATCCGCTACGCCCCCGGCGGCCTCGACCGCGAAGCCATTGAAAACGTCGGCTACGCTTACATGCCCCTGGACGAAGCGCTCGCACGCTACCAACCCGGCACCATGAAAGAGGGCTGGAATGTCATGCCCGATGGCGAAGAAGTCTATTACATCAGCACCCCCTCGGCCGGACTCTGGGCCCACAAGGACCGTCTGGAACAGCGCAAGACATTCAGTGGCTCCCCGGCGTAACCGACCACGACCAACCGCCGACATTGCCACCCCCGCGGCCATGCGTTAGATTGGCGGGATGATCCATCCAAGCGTCGCCAAACTCATCAACGAACAAATCGGCAACGAATTTGCCGCCTCCCTCCAATACATCGCCCATTCGACCTGGTTCGAATCGGAGGCGCTTTCGGAACTGGCCCGCTATTTCGCCAAACAGGCCGATGAAGAACGGATACATGCGCTGAAGATGATCCGGTTTCTCAACGACACCGACCAAGCCGTGGAAATCCCCGCCATTCCCAAACCGGTCTGCCAATTCGATTCGGTGAAGACGGCGGTCCAGTTGGCCTATGACCAGGAAGTTAAAGTCACCCACCAAATCGAGGCCATCTACAACGAGGCGGCCAAAAACAACGACCGGTTGGCCCAGAATTTCCTTCAATGGTTCCTGCAGGAGCAGGTCGAGGAAGTCGCCAGCATGGATTCCCTGCTCAAAGTCATCGCCCGCGCCAAGGACAACATGTTCCGGGTCGAAGACTACATCGTCCGCG
>CAZTYG010000167.1:0-5278 GCA_964617445.1 uncultured Blastochloridaceae bacterium | reverse complement strand
TCCACCGGCGACTCCCCCTCCCCGACCGCATGCGTGCGCTCCAGGAGAATTCCGGTCCAGTAGGGCGATCCGGTGGCGCGCGCGGACGCTTCCCATGCCTCCTCGTTGCGCAGGCCTGCGCTGATGAGCGGCCCCAGCGCACGGCAGAATCGGATCAACGCCCGCCGCCGCAGCCACCCCCCAACCCACGGCAGCGCCAGCGATATCCGGTCGGCCGCCGCCGATTCCCCCCGCAGACGGAACAGTGTCCACAGCATGGCCGCCACGAAATAACACGGCAGCAACACGGTGAAAATGGCGATGATGCCGCGCATCGGTTCGCCGCCGACGAATTGCACTGCGGACGGGATCACCGCCGCCGCGTGCAGCAACACCACTGGATAGATCAGGCGCGAGACCAGCCGTTGGCGCAGCGCGCTCTCCGCCTCCGCCTCGGCACCGATCCTGCGAAGAGTCGCGCCCAGTGCGCCGGTCCGCTCCGCCGCCTCGATCTGACGCAGGTCCGCCGGTGTGAACAAACCCGGCCATGCCACCCCCACCTCGGACAACGGACGGCCGCCTTCCAATTGGCGTCCGAGTTCCTCGGCCACCGGGCGGAATTCAGCATCCAGACTTGGTGCCAGTCGTCGCAACCCCTGTTCCAAAGGCACCCCGGCTTCGATAAGAGTGGCCATGTGCTGGTAGAATAAAGGAAGGGACATCCATCAAGTTTGCTTGCGCTTCGTGCCACGGCAAGCGGGATTCCCGACGACTGCCTGCTCCTCTCCGCTGCACTTTATGCGCCCTACCTTCGCGAAGAATTGAGAGGCGCATAGCGCCGCGCTCCAAAAAAGGATCATCGCCCACCCGACGCACGCATCAACAATGCGGCCAAACGGCGCACAGCGGCGCGGGGGAGGAAAGAAACCAAGGAGGAGAAAAACGCCTGGAAGCACGATGTGCGCGCCACCACCCGGCCGGAACGCAACGCCCGCATCCCCGCACGCACGACCTCATCGACGCTCTGGCTGCGCGCAAAAAAACGCGGGCTCATCCCCGCCACCTTCTGAAATTCGGTGTCCACCGGACCGGGGCACAAGCACACCACCCTCACCCCACTGCCCCGGACTTCCTCGGCCAGCGCTTCGGAAAACGAGAGTACAAACGCTTTGCTGGCGGCATAGACACTGAAGTAGGGAACGGGTTGAAAGGCTGCGGTGGAGCCGAGGTTGATGACGAACCCCTCCCCGCGCTCCAACATCCCCGGCAACGCCCATCGTGTGAGCCGGACCAGGGCGGCGATGTTGACGGCGATCATCACGTCCACCCGTTCTACGGGGCTGTTGGCCAGGCCGGCCTGCCAACCGTGCCCGGCGTTGTTGACCAGGCCGGCAATCTGCAGCCCGCGCTCCGCGCAGAATTCCCCGATTCGTGCGGGCGCGGAGGGATCGGCGATATCCAGCGGTAGAATCTCCACCCGCGCGCGCCCGGCCAGTTCCGTGCGCAGCGCCTCCAGCCGGTCGGCGCGGCGGGCGGTGAGCAGGATGGCTTGTCCCCGGTCGGCGAAGGCGCGGGCGAAACCCGCGCCGATTCCGCTGCTGGCACCGGTGATCAGGATCGTTTCTGTTTCCGCGAGGGTTGGTTGTTCCATGTCATTCATCCTTTTGGCCTCAGTCGTGTGTTCCATCGCGGCAGACGTCGAGGATTGCGCTGGCGGCGCGTCCACTTGCTCCCGGATTCCCCAGTTGGGCGGTGACTTCCAAAATGTCCGCACGCATCCGCGACCATGTCTCCGCGTTTGTGTAGAGCCGGGCCGCCGCCCCCGCCAGACGACCCGGAGTGGCATGACCCTGGATGAATTCGGGGACGATTTTTTTTCCAGCCAGCACGTTGATCATGCCGATGTAGGGCAGCTTGAGGACCATCCGGCCGACGGCGTAGGTGATCGGGTTGACTTTGTAGAGGATGAGCATGGGAACCCCTGCGACCGCGCATTCCAGAGTGGCGGTGCCGGAGGCGACCAAGGCAAGGTGGCTGCGCGCCATATGGGTGAACGCGTAGCCAACCTTGATATCCAAAGGGAAGCGTTCGTGGCCGCATCTGATTTTGAGTTCGCCGGCCTGGCGGGCGCGCTCGTCGTCCGGTGCCAGCAGAGTGAATTCGCTGCCGGGGCGCCGCAGACGGATGCGGTCGGCGGCGTCGAGCATGATTTTGAGTTCTTCTTTGACTTCGCGGCGGCGGCTGCCGAGTAGCAACACCACCCGCAACGGTTCTTCAGGCGCCGGGTGGTGCAGGGCTTCGCGATCAATCGCCGCCGCCCGTTCCACCAGTGGATGGCCCACCCATTCCACCCGAAGTCCGGGGGTGCGGGCGGCAAACCATTCTTTCTCGAAGGGAAACAGGACCAGCAGGAGGTCGAGAATGCGTTCCATTTCTTTGGCACGACCACTTTTCCATGCCCAGACCTGCGGAGCGATGTAATAGACCAGCCGGATTTTGGGTAGTCGGCGGCGCAGGGCGCGGGCCAGCCGGAGGTTGAATCCGGGAAAATCGACCAACACAACCACATCGGGCTGTTTCTCGGCGATGTCGTCGAGAATTTTGTGAAAGAAGGAGCGGAATTTGCGGTAGTTGAGGAGGACATCGGTGAGGCCAACGACGGCGTGTTGGGCAAGATCGAATATCTGGTCCTGTCCGGCCGCGCGCAGGTGCTGGCCGCCGACCCCGCCGATCCATGCGCGCGGGGCGCGCTGGAGGATGGCGTGGGCAAGCTCCCCGGCATGGTGGTCACCGCTGGTCTCGCCGGCGACGATGTATATCCGCGGCCCGTGGTTGGTGCTCATGGCCGTGGGGAGCGGGGTCAACGGACGGCGGCGGGCGCGATGACGCCGGGGATCGGACCTTCCGCGATCTGATCGCAAATTTGGACGGCAAGTTTCAGGGCGCGGGTGGCGTGGTCGCCGGAGACAACAGGCTGGCCGCTGTCGCGCACGCATTGGATGAAGGACTGGAGCTGGCGCTTGAGGGGCTCGTCTTTGAGCACCGGAATGCTCTCACGCGTGATCTGCAGGCCCTCCTTGCGGTAAATCTGGCCCTCCTGCTTCTGGTAGTCGAGCGACAGGTAAGCGTCGTCCTGGAAGACCCTGATTTTGCGCATTTTTTCGGGGCTGATGCGGGAGGTGGTGATGTTGGCCACACAACCGTTTTCGAACCGGATGCGGGCGTTGGCAATGTCCTCGGCCCTGCTCAACACGGTGACCCCGACGGCATCAACGGACTGGACCGGGGATCGGACCAGGTGGAGGATGATCTCCAGGTCGTGAATCATGAGGTCCATGACCACGCCGATGTCAGTGCTGCGTCCGGGATAGGGCGAGAGGCGGTGGGCCTCGATGAAATGGGGGCGGGTCAGGCGTTCTTCCAACGCGGTCAGGACGGGGTTGAAGCGCTCGATGTGGCCGACCTGGAGAACGAGGTTTTCCTCATCGGCCAGGGCGACGAGTTTGGAGGCCTCGTCGGTGGTGTTGGCGATGGGTTTTTCGATCAGGACATGTTTGCCTGCTTTGAGAAAGGCGGCGGCGGTGTCGAAGTGGGAATGGGTGGGGGTGGCAATGGTCACCGCGTCCACCGCGCCGATCATTTCCTCCAGGCTGTCAAAGAGACGGCACTGGTATTGCTGGGAAATTTTCCGGCCGGTTTCGGCATCCACATCGTAGATGCCCACAAATTCGGTTTCCTGTTGGAGGGAATAAACGCGCGCGTGCTCGCGCCCCATGTGGCCGACTCCGACCACGCCTGCTTTCACTTTCGACATATTCAGTCCACTTTCTCTATAGGTTAATTTCCATGGATCGAGACCCGGAGAGACTGCGCCAGCCGCCGGGTTTCTTCAAGGTCCAAGAGCAACGTTTTTCCCGCCTCGCACACGATGGCATGGACCCCGCTTTCCGCGGCGATGCGGATGGTTTCCGAACCGATGACCGGAATATCGAAGCGCATGTCCTGGCCGGGCTTGGAGACCTTGATAAGCACCGACCCGGTGCCGCCGATGGCGCCGCCACGTCGAATGGTTTCATTGGTGCCGTCGTAGCCCTCGACAGCCAGCACCGTGCCGCGTTTGACGACGATGCTCTGGCCGATGTCCATGGCGCTGATTTGTTTGGCCAGCGGCCAGCCGAATTCGATGTCTTCCGCCAAGTGCCGGGGCGGGCGCGGACCGGCCACATGACCCGGTGCGGCCAGAGCCTCCTCCATGTGCGTGTGGGCGGGAAGCAAACGCACCCCTGCTTTCTCCAATTCCCCGGCCACCGCACCGAACAGGCTTTCCGCGTTGCGCTTCTTCAACCGCGCCAGCAGCACCAGCGCCCGGATGTCGGGGCGCAGATCGTAGAGACGGGCGGGGGTGATCTGGCCCGCCATCACCGCTCGGTCCACCCCTTGCGCCGTAAAAAATTTCACCAACCGCCCCAACTGCCCCACCCGCATCCACTCAATCGCGTCCGCTCCCGCGCCCACGGCCGGATCCGTCTCCCCCTCGAATGCCGCCACCACGACCCGCTTTTCTCCTTTGCGCCGCGCATTCGCCAATAATTGCAGCGGGTAGCCCCCTTTTCCCGCAATGAGTCCGAACGCAGTCATCCTTACCAAATGAAGCCTTGACCCGTGCAACAATTCAACTAGTTTTTTCCTTTCGGGACGGCCCAGGCTGAATCAGTGAGGGTGGAAACCTGTAGGTTTCTGCCCTTTTTTTTCTCGCCGCGGCCCAACCAGGAGAACCTATTATTATGAGTCAGGACTTTTTGGCCGTTTTGGAATACATGGAGAAAGAGAAGGGCATCGACCGCAAGCAGATGCTGGAGGCGGTCGAAACCGCTCTGCTCTCCGCCTCCCGCAAAAGCTTCGGCCCCGCCAAAGACCTCCGCGTCAGCGTCGATCCCAAATCCGGCGCCATCAAGGCCTTCGCCACACTGCGTGTTGTCGAAAAAGTGACCAACCCCTACGAGGAATGCACCCTCCAACAGGCCCGCCGTCAGAAAATCATGACCGGGCTGGGCCAGCTGGTCGAAATCGAAGTCACCCCCAAGGACTTTGGACGCATCGCCGCGCAGGTCTTCAAACAGACCATCAACCAGAACCTTCGCTCCATCGAAAAGAACATGATCTTCGAGGAATTCAAGGACCGCGAGGGCGACATCGTCACCGGCACTGTCCGCCGCTTCGACCGCTCCGACGTCATCGTCGATCTGGGCAAGTTCGAGGCCGTCATTCCCTCCAAAGAACGCGTCCCCACCGAGGACTA
>CAZTYG010000166.1:0-5306 GCA_964617445.1 uncultured Blastochloridaceae bacterium | reverse complement strand
TCAACCGAGCATCTGCCCGAACAAGATATGTGGTGCGTTTTCCGCGCGCGCGTGGGAGGGGGCGGATCAAGGGTCGGGAATGTTGGGGAATTCCCGCCAGTTGCGCAGGTCGTAGTGCCACCACTCACCGGGCACACCGCTGAAACCGGAATCGAACATGGCATTGCGCAGAATTTCACCGTTGCGGCGGCGGTCAGCGGGGAGATCGCTGAAGTCGTGGTCGGCCTCGTCGGTGAAGACGTCGTGATCGCTCGGCATCGGCACCAGATTGCCTTTCAAATCAGCAAGACCGAGGTCCACCGTGGTTCCCCTGCTGTGGCGCGAACCTTTATTGGGATTGGCGACGAAGGAAGGATTGGGAAACGCCTGCCACAGGATGCGCTGGGCGGTGGGAGGTCGCCATGCATCCCACACGACCAGTTGCAGGCCGTGACGGTGGATTTTGCGTTGGACGAGGGTCAGGCGTTCACAGGCCTCCGGGCGCAGCCACGCCACGCCGGATTGGTAAAAGGGACGGCCCACGATGTTGCGGTCGGTGGCGTAACGCAGGTCGATGAGTATGCCGGGAATGGCCTCATCGACACGGACCAGAGAAGTGTGCGGACGCTGATCGAACTGCGCCAACAGCGCGGCGGGCATCCCCCAGCAGGCCGCAAAAACCGCTCCGAGGATGAGATTCGACATCGACAACCCGCGCATTCTGCCGTTTTCTATTTTTTTGACCATGGCGAAGTGCATTTCAGAGGGGGGCATCCGGCTTCCGGATACCATTCACGCTTCCATCCGCAAGGATGAGTTGGCGGCGCTGCCGCTGTTCCGTTACGACGGTCCGGTCCATGTAATCCGCGATGATGCCGCCATGGCCGGGGCCGTCAAACAATTGGGCCGGGAAAAGGTGTTGGGATTCGACACCGAGACCCGCCCCACCTTTCGCCGCGGCCAGAATTATCTACCCTCGGTTGTCCAGCTCGCCTCTGCGGATGAAGTCTATGTCATCCAACTCAAGCACATCACCAACCACGGTCTGCTTGCGGTGCTGCTCTCCCGGCGCGGCCTGATCAAAACCGGCATCGCTCTGGACCGCGACCTGATTGAGTTGCGCCAACTCTTCTCTTTCCAGGACCATGACATCCTCGACCTCTCCCCGCTGGCCGCTGGGCTTGGATTCACCCAGACCGGACTGCGCAACCTCGCCGGACTTTTGCTCGGCGTGCGCATTTCCAAGCAGGCGCAGGTGACCAATTGGAGTGCCGACCAGCTGACCGACGCCCAGGTCCATTACGCCGCCGCCGACGCGTGGATCAGTCGCCAATTATATTTGGCGCTCAAAGAGATGGAGACCCGCGGCCTCAAAGCCATGCCACCGCCGCACCCGGAACCCGCTCCGGACATGGTGCCGGAGCAGTAAGGATCAAGCCGTCGCTGATGCTTCCTCGTCCTTGATCACGGGCAGCTCCCATTTCACCCCGCTGATCCGATCGAATACCCGCAGATACAAGTCCACGTCCTCGGACGGATATTTTTTCCGCAGAGAAGTGACGGCGGCGGCGATTTTCCCCGGGTCCATGGTTTCGGGAATGGAATCCGCACAGCCCTGGTCGTCGTGTTCGATGCCGAGGCTGTCGAGAAAGTCGTTGAGCATATCCACCCGGTCGGTGGAAAGCCACAGGATGATCAAGTTCTGGGCGAGGATGTCGAGTTGGGGCAGGCCCATGAGCGGTTCGAAGAGCGCATGGCGTTCGGCCCGCGGCATGTCCAACAGCTTTTGCGGGCGCTTGCGCAGGTGGGTGGCCAGGTCGTTGATCGCGGTGCGATACAGCTTTTTATCGTTCAGGCAGGCGGATTCGAAGATGCGGTGGTTGAGACCGGGGCTGATATGGGTCCAGGCTTGGCAGGCGAACATGGCGGGGGTCCTAGGGGGTTGAAGTCGTCTCACCGGAGCTGCTGCCCCGGTGAGTCATGGATTTTGGCGCGGTCAGGTCAAACGCGCGGAATGAAACGAATGGTTCCACCCGCCGCCGCGCTCTGCTGTGCGGCATGCTCCTCATCGGTGCAGGCGGAATTGGTCGGAGCCGAAGCGGGTGCCTCGCTCTTGTGAATGTAACCGTTTTCGATCATCCATGCCTCAACTTCCTCACCGCTGATGTCCGGCAGCATGTGGCCGTCGATCTCCACGCAGGGGGAAAGTTCCTGACCGCTTTTCTGGATCATTTCGATCCGCTGGTTGGGATTGTTGATGATGTCGCGGTCTTCGTATTCGAGATGGTACTTCTCCATGATGGCCCGGACGCCCTTGCTCCAGCCGCACCAGGGTTTCAAATAGGCGATGATCTTCGGATTTTCTTTGGACATGGCGACAACATGCCGCGCGATCCCGTCGCGCGCAACCTTGTTTTCGGGCAATCGTCACGCCCCGCCGGACGCGGCCTTCTGCTTTTTCACGTAGCTGATGGCTTTGTTGTCGTCGTCCCCCGCGCTCCAAACCACACGGAGGAAGTCCGCCATGTGAATGCCGTTCTCCTTGAGAAAACGGCGATCACCACCACAACCATACATCAAATCCGGGGGCATTTCCCCGCGCAGTTTGACCCTCGCTTTCACCAGGATGCGGGGCAGCCATTCGATCCCCTCCACCGCATCGGTCTTCGGCGGCAGATCGTCCATCGAAATGGTTTTGTCCGATTTTTTACCCTGCTGCACATGCAGGAAATAATCCCTCCTGGCCGCGGCCACCAGCAACGCAGTGTCGTAGTCCGGCTCCCCCGACTTGCAGAAATCCTCGGCAAAATCATAAATTTCCTGGGCCGTGTGGCCGATCGAATCCAGGAACGACAGCTGTTCTTTGTCAAAATATCCCTCCGCACCCCGATCACCGGCCTGATAGCGGGAGACGGCATGGATGTGAATCTGGTGAAACGAGCGGTTCCATTCGTAATGGTTCATTTGTCGAAGCTACAGGACACCCCCTGGCCGTCAAAACCTCATTGGCCGAATTTCTTGTCTTTTCCCACGGTGGACCTAGACTATTCTGGTGTTCCGCACCATCCTGTTATCGAAGATACACCGCGCCGCGGTGACCGATGCCTCGGTCGATTACGAAGGCAGCCTGGCCATCGATGCCTCCCTCATGGAAGCCTGCGGGATGATCCCCTACGAACGCATCCTGGTCACCAACATGGCCAATGCCGAGCGCTTCGAGACCTACGCCATTGAGGCCCCTGCTGGCAGCCGCACCATTCAGCTCAACGGCGCCGCCGCCCACCTCGGCAAAGTCGGCGACCGCATCACCATCATGAGTTTTGCCACCCTCACCCCGGACGAAATCACCGCCCACCAACCGCGCGTGATCGTCCTGGATGAAAAAAACACGATCGTCAACCGCCGCGGCATCTGACCCGCCGCCCCGCCCGCACCCATTTATGCCCACCAAACTATTCATCCCAGGACCCATCGACGTCTCCGATAAAACTTTCCGCGCCTTCTGCAAGCCCATGATCGGCCACCGCAGCAAGGACTTCCAGGAACTCTACGCCCGCGTCCAACCCGGCCTCCAGAATCTCTTCGCCACGCACCAGCCCGTCTTTGTCGCCACCGGTTCCGCATGGTCCGTCATGGAGGCCTCGTTGCGCAACCTCACCGGCAGAGGGGTCCTCAATTGCATGAACGGCGCCTTCTCTGACAAATGGTTCAACGTCGCGCAAAAATGCGGCAAGCACGCCGAAAAACTCCAGGTCGAATGGGGCCAGCCCATCCTTCCAGGTCAGATCGCTGAAAAACTCGCCACTGGAAAATTCGACACCCTCACCCTTATCCACAACGAAACCTCTACCGGCACCATGAGCCCCCTGGAGGAAATCGCCAAACTCAAGGCCCGCTTTCCCGACGTGCTCTTCATTGTCGATGTCGTCTCCTCCCTCTCCGTCAAACACATCCCCTTCGACCAACTCGGCATCGACGTCATGCTGGCCGGGACCCAGAAAGCCCTCGCCCTGCCGCCCGGCGCGGCCGTATTTGCCCTTTCCCCTGCCGCCTTCGAACGCGCCAAACAACACCAGGACCGCGGCTACTACCTCGATTTTCATGAGTTCCTCGCCAACCACGAGAACAACATGACTCCTACCACCCCCTCCATTTCTCACTTCTACGCCCTCGAAAGCAAACTGGAGGACATCGCCTCCGAAGGATTGGAGAACCGCTTCGCACGCCATCAGAAAAACGCCGACATCACCCGCGCATGGGCCGTCGAACGCGGCTTCGAACTCTTCCCCGAACCCGGTTACGAATCCATCTCCCTTACCTGCGTCAAAAACACCCGCGCTGTCGACGTTCCCGCCCTCAACAAATGGCTCAAGAAGGAACGCGGCTGCATCATCGACGGCGGCTACGGCAAAATCAAAGGCACGACCTTTCGCATCTCACACATGGGCGACGAATCCACCGACAACATTCAACAACTACTCGGCTGGCTCGACGAAGCCCTCGAAGCCACCACTCCCGTCACCGCATAGTTAACGCGGGGAGGAAGGGCGGCGACACCTCACGCCGCGTTCACCGATTCCAACTCCAGTGACAAATCCAGCGCCCGCGCCGAATGCGTCAGCGCCCCCACCGAGATAAAGTCCACCCCCGTGGCGGCGACTTCGGCGATGCGTTCCAGCTTCATGTTTCCGGAAGCCTCCAGCACCGCCCGCCCCGCAGTGATTTCCACCGCCCGGCGCATGCGCCCGGTATCCATATTGTCCAAAAGAATCCGCTGCGCCCCGGCTTCCAGCGCCACCGCCAGTTGATCCAGATCATCGGCCTCCACGGTCAGCTCCACGTCCGGATCGAACGCCTTCGCCCGCGCGATCGCATCGGCCATGCCTCCCAGATTCCCGGCCAGCGCGATGTGGTTGTCCTTGATCATGAAGGCGTCATACAGGCCCATGCGATGATTCACTCCCCCGCCGCAGCGCACCGCATATTTCTCCAAAGCCCGCAGACCCGGCGTCGTCTTGCGCGTATCCAAAATGCGGCACTTGGTTCCCCGGGTCTGTTCGACAAACTCACGCGTCAGGGTGGCGATGCCGCACAGCCGTTGTAAAAAATTGAGCATCACCCGCTCCCCGCCCAGCAACGCCCGGGCCGGGCCTTCCACCTCCAGCAACACGGCACCGGCGGCAAAAGGTGCGCCATCCTCCACCAGCACCCGGCAGCGCACCGCAGGCTCCACCTCCTGATAGACCGCCACGGCCAACGGCATCCCGGCCGCCACTCCCGGTTCACGCGCCACCACCCTGCCCTGTGCCCGCGCCGAGGCCCCGATC
>CAZTYG010000165.1:0-5347 GCA_964617445.1 uncultured Blastochloridaceae bacterium | reverse complement strand
TGGGAGCACTGCATGTTGGTGCCGGCGATCTGCGGGGTGCTGATCTATCTCAAGCGTCAGGAGCTGGCGGAGACGCCGGTGCGGGCGGAGCCCCTCTGGGGAGGACTGGCTTTGCTGGCGGCGGTGGGCCTGTATTGGCTCGGCTACAAGCTCGACATCATGCAGATGAGTTTTCTGATCATGCACTTCACTCTTGGTGCCCTGTTGCTGTGGTTCTTCGGCCCCCGCTTTTTTAAACATATCTTTTTTGTATATGTGTTCCTCTTGTTCGCATGGCCGATGCCGTTTCTGGACGGTGCCCTGGCGTTCCGGTTGCGGATTTTCATGACCGAGCTGGCCCATGTGTTTCTCAATGTCATCGGCATCGAGAATTTGCGCGTGGGAACCGCCATCGTGTCGGCGCCCAGCTTCGAATTCAACATTCCCCAAGGCCAGAAATTTGCCGTGGACATCGCCGACCCGTGCAGCGGCATCCGGTCGTTGTTCGGTCTTACCATGGTCGCCGCGCTCTACGCCTATTTCATGGTGAACGGCCTGTGGCGGCAGTTGGTGGTCTTCGCCTCGGCAATCCCGCTGGCGGTGGCCGGAAATTTTGTCCGCGTCCTCATCCTGACCTTCGGCACGCTTATGTTCGGCTCGGACTTTGCCATCGGCACCGAGGCCGACCCCAGCTTCTTCCACATGCTCTCCGGTTATGTGGTATATCTGGTGGCACTGGGCGGGGTGGCGTTGCTCGGATGGATGTTGCAAGGCGGCTGGCGTGGGGTGGTGGCATGGTGGAACAACACGCGCACGTCCATTTCCCATGAATTGAAAAGCCCGCGTCCTGACGGCGGAGAAACCGAAGAGCACGAGACGGCGGAGAAACGGGGGACCGACCGGTGGTGAGCGGAACCTTGATCTGGCAGACGGCAGGTGCGGCGTTGTTCGCCGGGCTTGCGGTGCTTTCGCTGCACCTGACCGAGGACGCGAACACCGACACCCAGGCCGGCGTGATCATGGAACTACCCGGCTACATCAAAGGTTTTGTGGGCGAAGAACAGGAGATATCCCAGGCCGAATTGATCATTCTTCCGGGCGATACGGAATTCGCCCGCAAAGTCTATCGTGATGCGCGCTCGGATATCCTTTGCTCGATTGTTCTTTCCGGCGGCGAACGCCGCAGCATTCACCGCCCGGAGGCCTGCCTGCCCGGGCAGGGCTGGACGGTGCGCGGGGGCGAAGTGGTGAACATCCCGCTGACCGATGGTCGGGATCTGGATGTGATGAAGTTGAGCCTCGTGCGCCAAGTGGCAGTGGGGCCTGGCAAGACCATCAACGTGCGTTCGCTTTATCTGTATTGGTTTGTTGGCCACGACGTGATGACACCCTATCACGGCCGTCGCGTGTTCCTCACCAGCTGGGACCGCGTGGTGCGTAATATCAACCACCGCTGGGCGTATGTGATTGTTTCGGCCACGGTGACTGACAATCTCCGGCCCAACGGGCTGGATGAGGCGCAGACGCTGGAGATGCTCAAGGACTTTACGGCGGAAATCGCGCCGACGTTTTTGAAGTAATAACAGCCATTTTCACAGGAAGATCGCGAAGGAACGGGAAGACAGAAGACAGAGAATAGTTAACGCAGACGCGGAGGGCACATATTTTTACAGGAAGGGCGGATAACAGCCGGATTTTACAGGAAGGTCTGTGGACAGAGATCAGAGAAGGGTAGGTCAGGGCAATTGCGGACGTTTGCGGGCGAGGGCGGTGCGGATGTCCGCGAGGGGGAGGGTGTTGATGATGTCTTTCGCACTGAGTCCGGCTTTACGGGCGGCGAGGATGCCGAGACGGAGGTTGCCGAGCTGGGCGGTGTGGTGGGCGTCGGGGTTGATGACGCAGCGCACCCCGTGTTCGCGGGCGGCCCGCCAGTGCCGCCAGTCCAGGTCCATGCGCATGGGGCTGGCGTTGAGTTCGACCCATGTCCCGGTGGCGGCGGCGGCTTTCATGAAGGTCTGGATATCGAGTGCACAGGGGTCGCGCTGGAGCAGCAGCCGCCCCGTGGGGTGGCCGATCATGGTGACGTAAGGATTCTCCATGGCGCGGAGGTAACGCCGGGTCATGGATTTTTCATCCAGGGTGGTGGAGTTGTGGACGGAGGCGACGACATAGTCGAGGCGGGCGAGAATTTCATCCGGGTAGTCCAGCGAACCGTCTTTGAGAATATCGCATTCGACGCCGGCGAAGAGATGGCAGGGGTGGCCGCCGTCGCGGTTGAGTTGATGGATGGCCTCGACTTGATCGAGCAGCCGTTCGGCCGACAGGCCGTTGGCCTGGACGGAGGACTTGGAGTGGTCGGCAATGCCCAGGTAGTCCATGCCGATGGAGCAGGCGGCGCCGAGCATTTGTTCCAAGGTGGAACGGCCGTCGCTGGCGTTGGTATGGTTGTGAAAACAACCCCGTAGCTGGGTCCACTCAACGAGTCGCGGCAACCTGCCGTTTTCCGCATCTTCGATCTCGCCGAGGTTTTCGCGCATTTCCGGCGGGATTTCTGCCAGGTCCAGTGCGTCGTAGAGGGAGGACTCGGTGGGGAATTTTCGATTTTCGATTTTCGATTTTTGTTTGCCGGACTCCACGGCGGCGAGTCCCCATTCGCTGAGGGTCAGGCCGCGGGCGAGAGCACGTTGGCGCAGGGCGATGTTGTGTTCTTTGGACCCGGTGAAGTGGAGGAGAGCGGAGGCGAATTGGTCGTCGGGCACCACGCGGAGGTCACAGGCGATGCCGCCTTCCAGCACGACACTGGATTTGGTTTCGCCGTGGGCGGAAATTTTTTGCACACCGGGCAGGTGGACGAAGGCGTCCATGAGTTCGGCGGGTTGTTTCGAGGAGGCGATGAGGTCGATGTCTTTGACGGTTTCCATGCCGCGTCGAATGCTGCCGGCCAGGGAGACGCGCAGGGTGGCGGGATGGGAACGGAGGATGTCGAGGATATCCTCTGCCACCAAGAGTGCCTCGGAGAAAAGGAAACGACCGGCGTGGGCGCGGCGGCGGGTGATGGAGTCGAGAATGTTGGCGGCGGTTTTTTCTCCAAGACCCGGAAGGGCGGCGGCGCGGCCGTCCTGGCATGCGGCCTCCAAAGCATCGACCGACTCGATTCCCAGCTTCTCGTGAAGGAGTTTGATTTTTTTGGGGCCGAGGCCGGGGAGGTCGAGCATGTCCAGAAGACCGGGAGGGACCGAAGCTTTTAGGTCGTCGTAATAGGGCAGGGCGCCGGTGAGCACGAGGGTGGCGATTTTATCCTGAAGGGCGTCGCCGATTCCTTTGATCGAGCCGAGTCGGCCTTCGCGGACGAGATCGGCGGGATCGTCGGGCAGGGCGGCGAGGGCGCGCGCGGCGTTGGCGTAAGCGCGGGACTTGAAGGGGTTTTCGCCCTTGAGTTCCAGCAGCAGGGCGATTTCCTCAAGGATGTCGATGATCCGGTCCTTGTCCATAAGCGGGACAGGGAATCAACCTGCGGCGAGCCAGCGTTCGGCGTCGATGGCGGCCATGCAGCCCATGCCGGCGGCGGTGATGGCCTGGCGATAGACGGAATCGGCGCAGTCGCCGGCGACAAAAACGCCTTCGACGCTGGTGCGGGAGCCGCCTTGGATTTTGATGTAGCCGGAGTCCTCGAGATCAATTTTCCCCTGGAAGAGTTGGGTATTGGGCACATGGCCGATGGCCACAAACACTCCGGCGCAGTCGAGCACCGAAGATTCCCCGGACTTAAGATTTTTGATTTTCACGCCGGTGACCTTGTCTTGTTTTGCGTCGAGGACTTCCTCGACGACCGTGTCCCAAACGGGTTTGATCTTGGGGTTGGCGAGGGCGCGTTCGGCCATGATCCGGGAGGCGCGCAGTTCGTCGCGGCGGTGGATGAGATAGACAATCGAGCCAAAGCGGGTGAGATACATGGCTTCTTCGCAGGCGGAGTCGCCGCCGCCGACCACCACCAGCGGTTGGTTGCGGAACATGGGCAGGGCGCCGTCGCAGGTGGCGCAGTAGGTGACGCCTTTGTTTTCCAATTCGTGTTCGCCGGGGACGCCGAGGTGGCGGTGGCCGGCTCCGGTGGCGATGATGACCGAGCGGGTTTCGATCTCCTGCCCGTCCACGGTCACGCGGAACGGACGGCGGGAGAAATCGACGGACTCCACAGTGCTCATGTAGCGGACTTCGGTGCCGAAGCGGGTGGCTTGTTCCTGCATTTCGACCATGAGGGCGTTGCCGTCGATGCCTTTGCTGAAGCCGGGGAAGTTTTCGACGATGGTGGTGGTGGTGAGCAGGCCGCCGGGCTGGGTGCCGGTGACCAGCAAGGGTTCGAGGTTGGCCCGCGCGGTATAGACGGCGGCGGTCCATCCGGCACAGCCGGAGCCGATGATGATCACGTTGCGCATACGGGCAAGCTAGCTTCCGCTTCCCGGTCCGCAACGCAAAATCGGATCAACGGCGGACGCGGGCGTGGAGGAAAGCGAGTTTACCGGCGACGGTGGCGGAGATGACGAAGGGGTAGGCGTCGGGCAGGCCCATGCTGCGGTTGAGGCTGTTGAGGACCAGCCGCAGGGCGTGCCAGTCCTCAAGAATGGAATCGAAGGGGCGGTCAAAAGGATCTGCGATGCGGCGGGAGTTGCCGCCGCAGTGGATTTCGAGTCCCTGGGCGGCGGCGGTTTCCATGGTGTCCATGATGTGCAGATAGTGCGCCCATGTCTCCGCCCAATCCTCCCACGGATGGGCGGCGGCGTAGGGAGTCACATAAGATTGCTGCCAATCAGGCGGGGTGCCATGGGTGTAGTGGAGTTGTAGGGCACCGGCGTAGTCGGTGCGTTCGTCTCCAAATACGCTGCGGACCGCATCAATACCGGGATTGTCTCGGATCAGGAGGTCCCAGTAGTAGTGGCCGCTTTCGTGGCGGAAGTGGCCGAGGAGGGTGCGGTAAACTTCGCGCAGATCGAGGCGCATTTTTTCGCGCACGGCGTCGTCCGCCTCGGCCAGGTTGATGGTGATGACGCCGCTTTGATGACCGGTGATGACACGGTCGTCGTGGTTGTCGCGGGAAAAGTCGGGGCTGGAATCAGCGAGAAACTCAAACGCCATGCCGCAGGCCGGGTCGGTGGACTTGGGAATGACCGGTAGTCCGAGGCGGAGGAGGGTATGGACGAGTCTGCGTTTGGCGGCTTCCATGCGACCCCAGAGCGAGAGGTTGTCGCCGGATGAGAGGTTGGGAATGGTGCGGTTGGGGGCGCAGGCGGTGCAGTAGCCGTCGGGGGAAGAGGCGGGAACCATCCAGTTGCAGACGTGTTGTTCGGAGTAGTTGCGGCACATGCGCCAGGCA
>CAZTYG010000164.1:2127-5348 GCA_964617445.1 uncultured Blastochloridaceae bacterium | reverse complement strand
CAGAAAATGTCCAAGTCCTATGGCAACACCATCGACATCTTCGCCCCGGAGAAAGAGTTTCGCAAAAAAATCATGGCCCTCAAAACCGATTCCACCCCGGTGGAGGAGCCCAAGCCGCTGGAGGACTCGTTGTTGCTGGCGCTGGCCAAGCCGGTGGCCTCGCAGGCGGACTATGACGCTATGGTCGCATCGATGTCGGCGGGCGGGCATGGTTATGGCGATTACAAAAAACAGCTTTTTGAGTGGCTGTGGGAGCACTTCGCCCCGTTTCGCGCCCGCCGGGCGGAGTTGGAGACGGCCCCCGATTTGGTGGACCGCGTTCTGGAGCACGGCGCGCGCCAAGCGCGTGAAACCGCCCGCGATGTCCTTGATCGCGCCCGCCGGGCGGTGGGGTTGACCACATGAACCCGGAGGAAACAACCATCGACTGGCGCGTGAGCCTCGAAGTTTTCGAGGGCCCGCTCGACCTGCTGCTCTATCTCATCAAAAAGAGCGAAGTGGATATCTACGAGATCGAGATCGGCAAAATCACCGACCAGTATCTTTCCTACATCGACCAAATCCAGGACATGAACCTGGAGTTGGCGGGCGATTTTTTGGTGATGGCGGCCACGTTGGTCTATATCAAGAGCCGGACCCTGTTGCCCGAGGACCAGCAGCCGCCGGAGGAGGAGGCCGAGGAGGACGATCCCCGCTGGGAGTTGATCCGCCAATTGGTGGAATACAAAAAGTTCAAAGAAGCGGCCGGAGACCTCGGGGAACGGGCCGATTTGCGCGGCCGTATTTTTCATCGCGAGGCACCCGCGCCCAGGGTCAAAGCCCCGGTCCCGGACTCTTTGGGTAGGGTGGGGGTCTTTGATCTGGTCAAGGCATTCCAGCAGGTGCTCCAGCGCGCCCGCGAACGCGAGGGTTTTCGCGAGGTCTATGAGGACCGCTATACCGTCAGCGAAAAAATCGAGGCCATTCTGGACTTGATGGAAAAACAGCAGCGGATTCGCTTCTCGACCCTGTTCAACGACATGACTTCACGGGCCGAGATCGTGGTGACCTTTCTTGCTTTGCTCGAGCTGATCCGTTTAAAACAACTGCGGTGCGAACAGTCGGAGGCCTTCGGGGAGATCGACATCGTTCGTGCCGCAGACGCGCCCTCGCGCGATACTCTTTCTGCGGAAAATAGGGAGGAATCATGGAACTGAAACATTTGATCGAATGCCTGCTCTTCGCGGCATCCAAGCCGTTGAGCGTCGAACAACTCGCCGAAAACATCCGCGGGGTGTCCGTCGAGGGCGAGGACAACCCCTTTGCAGGGGTCGAGCAGGAAATGGTGCGCGAACATGTCGGTGAACTGGCCCGCGATCTGGAGGGCCGGGGCGTCTGGCTTGACGAGGTGGCGGGAGGCTATCGGTTGGCCACCCGTCCGGAATATGCCGCGTGGATTTCCCGCCTCCACCACGGCGAACCCAAGACCCCCAGGCTAAGCCAGCCAGCGCTGGAAACCCTCGCGGTCATCGCTTACCGCCAGCCTGTTTCCCGTGCGGAGATCGAGGCGGTGCGCGGCGTGGCGGTGGGCGGGGTGATCGAAACCCTGCTCGACCGCGAAGTCATTCGCGTGGCCGGTCGTGCCGAGGTGCCCGGACGTCCGCTCATCTACGAAACCACCCCGAAATTCCTCGAACACTTCGGCCTCCGCTCCCTCGACGATCTACCCAACGTCGAAGAGCTGCGCCGCGTCAAACTTCCCGAACCTCCCGCCCCCGACAACGGGGAACAACCGGAACTCATTCATGACACTGCAGCAGATACGACGGCAAATTGACCGCATCGACGCACGCCTGCTTGAACTGCTCAACGAGCGCGCGAGCATGGCCGGAAAAGTAGGTGAGATCAAACGCGCCTCCGGCCAGTCGGTCTTCGCCCCCGAACGCGAGGAGATGTTGCTGCGCCGCCTGGAACGCGCCAACGGCGGCCCGGTCACCGGCGAGGCCCTGCGTGCCATCTACCGCGAAATTCTCTCCGCCTCCCGCGCCCGCCAGAAAAGTCTGGTCGTTGCCTACCTCGGCCCCGAAGCGTCCTATTGCCACCAAGCCGCGCTCGAACGTTTCGGCTCCAGCGATCAATACCAGGCAAGCCCCGCTATCCAGGAAATCTTCTCCATGGTTTCCCAGGGAGGCGCGGACGCTGGCGTGGTACCGATTGAAAATTCCATCGAGGGCGGGGTCAACGCCGCTCTCGACACGCTGGTCACCACCGATCTGGTCATCTGCGGAGAAATATTCCTGCGCATCCGCCACAGCCTGCTGGCGGCGGGCGCCAACAGCGCCATCAAACGCATCTACTCCCACCCCCAAGCCTTAGGCCAATGCCGCAACTGGCTGATGCGCCACCATCCCAAAGCCGAACTCATCGAGGTCTCCAGCACCTCCAACGGTGCCATGCGCGCCCAAAGCGAAAAGAACTCCGCCGCCATCGCCAGCCCCTTCGCCGGTCGCTTCTACAGTCTCAAGACCCTGCAACAAAACATCCAGGACAACCCCCTGAATGTCACCCGCTTCCTCATCATGGGCCGTCACCAGCCCGCCGCCACTACCCACGACAAAACCAGCCTCATCTTTTCCATCTCCCACGAGGTTGGCGCGCTCGGCAAAGTCCTGCGCCTTTTCTCCGAGCATCGTCTGAACCTCGAAAAAATCGAGTCCCGCCCCGCCAACCACAAAACATGGGAATACCTGTTTTTTGTTGATGTGAAGGGACACTGCCAGCAAGCTAACTTGAAACGTGCCCTGGCACAGATTCGTAAAAAGACTCTCTGGCTCAAGATTCTGGGCTCCTATCCGCAAGCCAACCACCATGCCTGATCCTGCTGACCCCCGGCCCCCGGATACACCGTCCTACCAGGCCTCTCCACCGCGTCCCCAATGCCCTTGGGAGCGGATTTCCGACAAACTGAAAAAACGCGACACCGGCGGTACCGCAACCCCACCTCCCCCGCCGCCCGTTACCGACCCCGATAAAAAGACCCCGCCACCCGCAAAAGGCTCCTCCAACTTTCTGCGCAACTACAAGGCCAAGGGGATCGGTGCCGACGCCTCCGCCCCCATCTCCGATTCCACCTCCGACTCCAAATCATCCCCATCCGCGCCACGCCCGCCGGAGCCGAAAACTGCTACCGGCCCGCAAAAGCCCCCAGGCGTATCGCCAAGCACCGAGCCCACTACTGCCCT
>CAZTYG010000164.1:0-2117 GCA_964617445.1 uncultured Blastochloridaceae bacterium | reverse complement strand
GGGACCGGTTCCCTGCCGCCGCCGCCCGCCATTCGCGCCGGTCTGACCCAATCCATCAACATCAAACCCGGTTCCCTTTCTCCGACACCGCCCGCCCCTTCCAAGTCCCAGGTTAAATCCACCCTTCCTTGGTTGACCCGTCCCGGCACCAAGCCCGCAACCCCCAATGCCAAAGCCGCCGATACGCCTCCCGCCCCCTCGGAACTACGGCAGCCAACCGCGGCCGAACTCTCCCGGACCATCCAGTTGCCCGTTCCACTCAAGCCGGTCGATCCCGCCACCGTCCCGCCGTCTCCCAAGCCCGCCGCGCCCCCCACTCCGCCGGACGCCCCCGCAGCCGCCGCCAAAGAGCCGGAAAAATCATCCGAACCGCCCAAGAAGCCGGAAAACAAAGAATCCACGGTTGTCACATCCACACCCGCCCCCCCTGCCGTCCCAACCGCACCCGCCGCACTCTCTTCCCCCAAGGACATTCCCGTCACACCACCCGCTACGGAAAAACAACCCGCACCCGCCGCGCCACCGAGCCCCGCGCAGTCCACTCCCGTGACGCAGTCGAAGTCCGAGCCGACTCCGCCCGTCCCCACCGCCGCCCCCCGCACCGTTCAGCTCTCCCGCACGAGCGCCGACACCGGCCCCGCCCAACCCGGGAAAAAAGACGGCGAACCAGCCGGTAAAAAGCCCCGGCAGGCCGTCGCCAAAAAACGGTCCGCCTGGAGCATTCACCCCGCGCTCAAAATCGCCGCCATCCTCCTGATTCTCGCCGCGGTATTTGTCCTGTTCTTCCAGCTCACCAAACAAACCTCCGTCGAAGTCGTCGTCAACGCCGGACCGGACATGATCCTCAACCGGGAAGCCTATGTGGTGCTCAACTACAGCGGTCGTCTCAATCTGCTCCAGCGCGACTACGTCAACCGCCTGGCCCCCATCGAAGAAACACTGGCCGATGTTCAGCGGCGCCTCATCGCCGCGCGCGGTGACCTCGCCGGGGTCCAACAGCGCCGCCGGCTTTTGAGCGATGCCGTCACGGAATACCGCAAAGAAATCCCCGGCTACATCGCCGCTAGCGAGACAGAACTTGACACGCTTTTTGCCGCCGAGGGCGCCGCCCTGCGTGATGAATACGAGACCAGCCGCGACGCCATGCTGGAGGAGATCGCCGAACGGGCGCGGACCCTCGGTCTTCCCTACACCGACAACCTTGAAGTCCGCGCCGTCGAGGTCGCCGCCAACGCCTTCCGCCTCTCCCTCTACGGTGCGCCGGAGAGCATCAACGCCGTTGCCGAACGCAGCTGGTTGGAAGAGATCGTTAACCGCTGGAAAGACTACGAAAAAGAGTGGACCGCGCGCCAGGGCACGATCTTGGAACGAGTCACCGAAATCCGCCGCCGTCCCGCCCCCCGCATCACCGAAACCCAGCGCCGCGTCCAGTCACTGGAATCCGAGATCGCCGCCATCGACCTCGACATTCGCGCCCTGGAGGACGAGGTCCGCCGCTACGAGGCCATGGTGGCCGAGGCCCTCGGGCGTATCGACGCCGTACTCATCCCGTTCCTCGACGAGCTTCTCAACATTCCGGAACAATTCCTCAAGGCCCGCTTCCTGATCGAGCCCAACAACCGCATTTACATGCGCGAGCTGCAAACCCGCGAGGACCTGCCCGAAGGCGAATACACCGTGCTGGTTCGAGGCACCCGGGAGGGAGAAACCTACTGGGCGCTCAAAGATTTCCGCATCGTCAAAGAACAGGCCGTGGTCATTGAAGTCCGCGCCGAAGACTTCATCCGGGCCAACTCCCTGCTGCGCGGCACATGAACTCCCGCACCCGCGTGTGGCGCCGTCTGGTGCCCGCCCGCCTCCTCGACGCCTGGCTCGAACGCACCGCCTTCGCCGGACGCGAACGCTGCGTCGTCACCGAAATCCCCGGACACAAAACCTGTCGGATCGAAATCTACGATCCCATCCCCGCCCACCTCCGCGCGCTCACCCGCGATTTCGGCGGCGAGATCCGGCTCGTCCGCAGCGACCAATGGGCCGTTCCCGCCGCCACCGGATTCGAGCTGCGGATTCCAGGCTTTCTCCACATTCTGTCCGCCGATCCTCCCGCTCCACCGAAA
>CAZTYG010000163.1:0-5365 GCA_964617445.1 uncultured Blastochloridaceae bacterium | reverse complement strand
GGGCATCCGGCCTCGCCGCAACGGCCGCCGTGGTGACCGTGCGATAAAATTCCCAAAGGTAGGTGTAGCCATGTAGAAGTTCCGCCCCGCCTTTCCAGCGCGAAGGATTGCGGTTGGGTCCGGTAAAATCGAGCTTCAGCCCGTCTGCATGAATACCGTCGCTGCCCAACAACTCCTGAAGCCGGTCCGTGACGCGGGCCTTCCATTTGGGATGGCGCGGATCGAGTGCGAATGGGTGCGGGCCCTGCAAATTCTCCACCAGCTCGTCCTCGGGCAGGCCCTTGCTCATGACACAGATCCAGAGCAGAACCCGCCGATCCTTGGCGTGCTGTTCCCGCACAAAACCGGCGAGGTCGGGCCATTTTTTCAAGTCGGGCCGCCAATCCCCTTCGGCAACACTCCAACCGTGATCAATCACAATGGTGCCCACATCGATCCCCGCATCCTCATAGGCCCGGAGATGATCCTCATAAACGTCCTGCCGCGAAAAATCCTGCGATCGTGGCGCACCGGTCGCAAAGCCCGCCTGGGCGAGATGTTCAGGCTTGCTGCCGGGCTCCTCAAGTTGGGTCGCCAGTTCGACTTGGCGATGCCAACCACAGGCCATCGGGCGCTTGTGCCATGAATGTGTCTGACGGGTGACCGCGCTAGCCAGCCCTTCCGCCACCATGCCGTCCACGTGCCCTTGAAGCGCGGCGAATTCATCCGCAAAGCCGAATCGCCAGACCAGCTCCGGCGTCTCAAATTTCCGGTTAAAATCCGGTTGGCTGTCGTAGGCCAGGGAAAAATCCAGCGTATGGACTGCCCTCCCCTGCCCACTGAACGCAGTGAAAGTAAGATCGTTCGCCGCACACTCCACGGCGGCGATGGACCAGCTCCCGTCCGACTGCGGAAATGCCAGTGCAAAGGGAGGAGGCGTCAACCACTTGGCCGCATTCGGGCGCAGCGCATGCAGCGGACGCATGAATGTGCCGGTCGTCTCCGGCTTGTAATCAAACACTTGATCCGCGCCGACCCGCGTGCCCACACCCAGGTGGGCGGACGCATAGCGGGGAGGAGTCTGCGGTGCCGTTGAATGATTTGCGCTGAAAGCAAGGCGGCAGCGCACGGCATCCTTCGTGAAGACCAGACTCGCCTGAATCTCCCCCTTCTCGCAGGCCCGGATCCATTCGGCAGTCACCCGATCCCCCCTGTAGGCTCCTTTTTTACCCAAGGAAGAAGCAAGCGTCCACGGACCTGTCGCCGCGCCAAGCATCGGATGCCCGCCCTCATCCAGTAATTCGCCATCCAACGACCACTCCAACCAATCCGTTGATCTTCCCTCGGCCGCACGCACCGCCACCACCCCCGTCCGGTCATGTTCCCAACGGGCCGAGTAAGCCCCCGTCTGCACCACAACAAAACCACGCGGTTCGCTGCGGTGATAGTCGGGAATGACGATCAATTCAACCGCCGCGTCGGTGTCCGAAACCGGCCAGATGGAGATCATCTTCCTTGCCTCCGTGCCTCGATGATTTTTTCGATCAAGTCCATTGTCGTGCATCCTGGAAAATCATGTGCATCATTTGGGTTCGAGTTTATTCGGCTACCTTGCGGCTGCGGATCACCTTTGCCGGGACGCCGCCAACGATCGAGTAAGGGGGAACGTCTTTGGTGACGACCGACCCCGCCGCCAGGACCGAGTTGCGGCCCACGGTGACACCGGCGGTGATGATCACCCGTCCCGCCACCCAGACATTGTCCCCAATGGTGATGGGAGCGCCGATGACCTTCCCGATCGGGCCTTCCGGGTTGGAGATATCGTGGTTGCCGGCGATGAGTTGGGCGAAAGGGGCGATGCGGACGTGGTTGCCGAGGGTGATGGGACCTTTCCCGTCACCGCATCCAATCACGATGGATCCTGTTTGAACTGAGCAGTGGTGGCCCATGGTGACCGGCCCCTGAACCACCGCTCCGGATGCGATTACACAATGCCCGCCCATGGTGATTGCGTGTCCCCGCGGATGTAGTCGCGCATCGGGATGAACCAGGCAATCCGGTGGAATCGTGACGGAACGATGACGCATCGCCAACCGCCGCCCGCACCAGTAGGTGACCCGCTGTCCCCACGTCGTGGAAACTGGTTGGCTCATGCCCTTTTCCAAAAGGATCCAAATCAGACTCATGATAATTTTCCAAGGTTGAGTTCCAATTCAACCAACGTGGCCAGATTGCCGGACATGGAATTGCAGAGCAATTTGGTTCCGTCGTGGTTGAAAACCGGGTGGTGACAGATGCGCAGTGCATTTCGACCGGAGGCCTCTTTGTCTCCCTGGTATTTGGGCAGCGGCTCGCGGTGGATGATTTCGCCCGACTTCCGCGAGATGAAGACAATGTTGCCGTGTCCACCGGGACCGCCTTCGTCCGTCACCAGCAGGTCGGGATCGCGCGGGCTGACCGAGGGATGCCCGCCGCTGGCGTGGTCGCTGAGCCAATGGTAGCCGCAGCCGTCATACCGGACCCCGGCGAGACACATGCCGGGCTTGCCGTCGGTCCGGGGACCGTAACCGATCAGGTTTTCCCCGTCGGCCTGCCAACCCCAGTGAACCCCGCGCCTGTCAAAGCTGATGTCCAGTGCCAGGTGGATTTCGCTCAGATCGCGGTTGGCGGTGAAGACATAGGCCAGCCGTGGCTCACCACGTTCCCCGACCACGCAGTGGTTGCCGAAGTAAAACAGGCAGCGGGTGCCCTGCCTGTTCCAGCGAACGCAGTAAATCATGAGGGTCAGGCCTTCGTCCGCGCCAAGCCGGGATTGCAACTCCGCCTCGGCGGCGAGAAAACGGTCCCGGTCGGGATGTTCGTCCAGACACTGCCGGGTGCTGCGGAGAAGCCTGCCGGGCCGGTCATCGAAACAGATTTCAGAAAGACCATGCCGGTCACGGTCCAGAAAGGGCACCGGCGACTCCGAGGGCTTCCATTTTCCGTCTCCATAGCCCGCCGCATAAAGCATGCCATGGCTGCATGAGAGGCCCGGCTCGCCCGAAGGCGGAATACCCTCCAAGTCTCCCGGCACACGGACTTCCTGTCCCGTGGCCAGCTCACGGCGCACCGCGAAGGGCTGCTGCATCGTGCCGCTCTGATAATAAACAAAGCGGCCATCCGGCGACCAACTTTGCCAGAACCCCGTATGCCAGAAGCTGGGCGTGACCGGCTGCCGACCGAAACGCTGCAGAATTTCGCCTTCGGACGAAAGAATGATAACCTCGGCGGTTTGCGTGGCCAGATCCGCCCCGGCCAGCACGATGCGTCTGGAACCGTCCGGTGCATACGGGCACAGCGTGTAGTAGCTGTGCACACACCAGCGATCATCGATAGGAAAAGCTCTATTCTGTTTCATCGTCCCATCCATCCTCCATCGACCAACAGGATGCTGCCGTGGATGTAGGCACCGGCATCCGATGCCAGCAGCAGGGTCGGGCCTTTGAAGTCCTCGGGTTTGCCCCAGCGACCCGCCGGGATGCGTCCGAGAATTTGCTCCGATCGGACCGGATCGTTGCGCAGGGCCTCGGTGTTGTCGGTGGCGATATAGCCGGGGGCGATGGCGTTGACGTTGACCCCCTTTCCCGCCCATTCGTTGGCAAAAGCCTTGGTCAACGAGGCGATACCGCCCTTGCTTGCGGCATAGCCCGGCACGGTGATGCCTCCCTGGAAGCTCAGCAGCGAGGCGGTGAAGATGACCTTGCCGCTGCCGCGTTCGACCATGTGTTTGCCGATCTCGCGGGTGAGCACAAACTGGGCGTTGAGGTTGATTTCGATGATGGAGTCCCAGTATTCGTCGGGATGCTCGGCGGCGGGCTTGCGCAGGATGGAACCGGCGTTGTTGACCAGGATGTCGATCACGGGGTGGTCGGATTGCACCTGTTTGATGAAGGCATGCAGCGCGGCGCGGTCGGCGAAGTCGCAGGCATAGGGACTGAATTTACGGCCCAAGGCGGTGACTTCGCGGCCTACTTCGCTGTCGGCTGTGAGGGTGGCACTGACGCCGATGATATCTGCACCGGCTTCGGCCAGGGCGAGCGCCATGGCCTTGCCAATGCCACGCTTGCAGCCCGTGACCAGGGCGGTTTTTCCGGTGAGGTTGAACAGAGTAAAGACAGAATCATTTTGGGGCAGAATCATTTTTTTATCGTTTTGAGGGTGATGGTTGAGTGGTGGAGGTTGATCCAGTGGAGAGTTTGGAGCCGGGTTTGTTGAAGAAGGCGAGTGAGGTGGGTTTGATAGGGCTTGGTTGGTTTCGGGAGTGAAGAAATATGCCATGCGGTGCCGGCGTCCAGCAGACACAAGGGCTTGGAACCCCGACAGGTGCCATTGATAACGATATCCACAGGCAGCAACCCACCCTCGGGAGCAGGGACGAGTGCAAGGAGGGCCGCACGGTAGAGGGAAATTTCGAGCCCTGCGCCCCAGTCTGCCAGGAGCTCGAACAATACCTGGCGCAAGGTCAGGTCAGTTTGACCTGAAGATACCCAGGCAGAATCATCAAACACATAATTCTTCCTCTCATGCTCTGTAAGAGAGGTGGAAACGAAACGTGATTGGACTGACGGCGTGCGAAAGTTCACCAGTTTTCCGTGATTCAAATTGGCGAGTAGAAGGTAGTGGATGAGCTGGCTCTCATGCGTCGCATTCAGATTTTCAGCCGTCTTAAATTCGCAAATAGCAAAGCCATCAATCACGAGATCCAGAAAGAAATCTTTATGAAATGCGCCATGCATAACCTGCAATCGAACC
Organism: uncultured Blastochloridaceae bacterium; assembly: GCA_964617445.1. Taxonomy (GTDB): domain Bacteria; phylum Verrucomicrobiota; class Verrucomicrobiia; order Methylacidiphilales; family CAZTYG01; genus CAZTYG01. The sequence continues at coordinate 595 of CAZTYG010000163.1, read as the reverse complement.
TCACGACGAACTTGTCTACCAGCGTTTCTCAGCAGATCTGTCATCTCAGCCTGATAAACCTCCTCATCCAGAAATCGTCCGATCGTGTTGTGAAGTTCAAATGCATGCCGCATCACAATCCGGTCGATCTCATGAAATGCCTCCTGGCCCTGATTAATCAATACCATGTCACTATTTACCGGCATACACCTCTCTCCTTTGGGAAAAAATGATTCTGCCCAAAAATGATTCTGTCTCTGCTTTCATTAGCTCGGGATCCGGTTGAGGGCGGCGGTGAGTTGGGCGAAAAGTCCCATGCCCCAGGGGGCGATGACCCGGAACGGAATGCGTTGGATATCGATGTCGACGGTTTCCGCCTTGTTGCTCTGGGAGGTGCCGCGCAGCCAACCGTCGGAATCGAGGTATTGCCGAGTAAGAGTGTCGTGAGCGCGCTGGGCGGTCGGCAAATGGGAGGGTCCAAGGATGTCGTGGAGAACACCGAGAGCTACAGCGGCGGCAATACCGCTGCAACCGGAGGTGTCGGGAAGAACTTCAGGTTCATCGAAGAAGCAGGGCCAGAGGCCGTCGTCCGATTGTCGGCGGGTTACCCAGCCAG
>CAZTYG010000162.1:0-5367 GCA_964617445.1 uncultured Blastochloridaceae bacterium | reverse complement strand
GCTTGTCATCGAAAGCTCCGCCGCCCCGGCGTCCTGGGCCTTGCTGCGCGACGGGGCGGTCCTGCGCGGCGGCGACATCCCCGGACGCGTCTCCGCGGGACTCTGTGCCGAACTGGCCGATGGACTCGGCGGGGAAGTTCCTGAGGCCATTGTCGTCGGCGTCGGTCCGGGCTCCTTCAGCGGCATTCGTGCCGCGCTTGCCGCCGCCCAGGGCATGGCCGCCGTCTGGGGCTGCCCGCTCCACGTTGCCCGCAGCACCGATGCCATCGGCCACCAACATGCCGATGCCACCCTCCTCGGCATCTTCACCGACGCCCGCCGCGGCGCGGTTTTTTTTACCACCTATCAAAACGGTAAACTCCACAGCCCCGCCGTCCTCATTCCCGCCGCCGAAGTCAAAAACCATCTCTCCCAATGCACCCTGGCCGTCACCACCGATGGAGTTGCCGGAGTCGCTGCCACCGCCCGGCCACAGGCGGGGAGGCTTGGCATGTCATTTTTGGAAAACTTCCCCGGCGAATCCCTTCCCCCGGAACCCATCTACCTCCACCCGCCCCTGGCCATTCCTGGCGCCTGAGAGGCTGTGAAAAAACTCCCGCAACGCCGTCATTCGGCGGATCCAGCCGCCGGACTTCGTTGCTCGTCAGTTGCGCGTTGCTCGCGCCTCATCCAGCGGCTTTTTTCTTGAAATCCGGCATTCTTCCCTCAATCAAATCCCAACCCCGCAAGAGCAAATGGTTCACCTGTAACATTTGCTCTGAAATCGTAAATGTTACAGGTGAACCATTTGCGTTGGCGGGCGGGGGGTGCGGTGTGGGTTAGAAATGGACATGGGAGAGTGTTTGGGACAGGTTCGCGCGGTGATTTATGTGTGTCTGATCATTGGTGATCGGTTGGGTGGCGGCGGCTACCGCACCGCAGGGACGGCGGGTGATGGCACCGGAGCAACGGCAGTTTTGGATGGCGGGATTTTGCGGAGGGTTGACTACGTATTCGTTTTTTAACTGGCAGATGTGGCGGTTTTTCGGTGAGGGGCAATGGGCGGCTGGAGCCGCTTATGCGGCGCTGACGTTCGTGGTGTGCATGGCGGCGGTCGGGCTCGGTTATGCAACAGGTTCCGTTGTAACAAAAGATGTTACCAATCCGGCGTGACCGCGCGTGCAGCGATGTTCCATGGCGAGTCATTCCCATGGGAGGATCCATCCCAAAGCAAAGCGGCGACACCGTTTTGGCAACGTCCGGAGGGCGGGGGTTGGTGGATTATGCCACGGGGATGACTCTCCCGTGAACCGGGGTAGGACCGGATTCTTCCGCCGACCGGAGCAGTCGGCCTCTAAGAGCAAATGGTACAGGTGTAACATTTGCGATTTGGTGTGAAGGTGGCGTCGGGGGTGTGGAGAGTGGAGGGGAGGGAGTCGGGTCAGATCAGGGGAGGGATTTTTCCCATTCGGCGGGGCGGAAGCCGGCGAGGTGGACATTGTTGCCGATGAGAAAGGGACGTTTGACCAGCATGCCGTCGGCGGTGAGCAGGCAGATGGCATCGGCGGGCTTCATGGAGCCGACTTTGTCTTTGAGGCCGAGTTTTTTGTAAGAGAGGCCGGAGGTGTTGAAGAGTTTGCGGAGCTCGCCGCCGCGGGCTTCGAGCATGTCGGTGAGTTCGGCGCGGGAGGGCGGGGTCTGGCGGATATCGATTTCGGTAAAAGGTGTGTTGCGGGAGCGGAGCCATTCGGCCGCACTGCGGCAGGTGGAGCATTTGGGGTGGGCGTAGAATTTGAGCACGGGATCAGCCGGTGGTGCGAAGGCCGGAGGCGATGGCGTTGATGGAGAGCAGGAGATCGGGAAGAAGGGCGGAGGCCTCCTTTTGTTTGTCGGCGGCCCGCAGGCCGCGCCATTGCTGGAGCAGGCGGATTTGTTGTTGGTGCAGGCCGCGGAGGGGGACTTCGCGGAGCTTGAGGGTCTTGATCATGCGTGGTCTGCGTGCTTCGAGTGAGCCGCCGCCGAAGACGTCTTCGAGCAAGGTCCGGGTGAGGCGGTATTCATCGAGGATGATTTTGAGGAATTTGCGCCGGAGCCTGGGATCTGGAACCATGGCAGCATAGGCTTTCATCAGCGGGATGTCGGCGCTGGCGAGGTTGGTTTCGACATTGGTCAGAACGTAGCGCAGGAAGGCCCAGTTTTTGACCATGCGCGGGAGGCGGGCGAAATCGGCGGGGGGTTCCTGCTTGAGCCGGCGGAGACCGGAGCCGAGTCCGAACCAGCCGGGCAGGTAGAAGCGGGATTGGTTCCAGCTGAAAACCCATGGGATAGCACGGAGGTCGTCGAGGCTTTGGACGCCGGTGCGGCGCGAGGGGCGGGAGCCGATGCGGCTGTGTTCGAGGGCGTCAAGCGGGGTGGCTGTGGTGTAGAAGTCCATGAAGCCCGGGATTTCGAGAAGGCTGCGATAGGCTTGGGTGCTGTGTTCGGAAAGGGCCTGGGCGATTTTATGGTAGGGGCCGTTGGGTTCCTCGTGTTTGCGGTGGCGGAGGGAGGTGGCGGTGGCGCCGGCGAGGAGCAGTTCGAGGTTGTAGGTGGCGGTGATCTGGTTGGCGTATTTTTGGGCGATGGTCTCGCCCTGTTCGGTCATACGGAGGTCGCCTTTGAGGGAGCCGTGGGGGAGAGCTTCGAGAAAGCGGTGGGTAGGGCCGGCGCCGCGGCTGATGGTGCCGCCGCGGCCGTGGAAGAAACGCAGGTCCACTCCGCATTCGGCGCCGATGGCGGCGAGGGTGCTCTGGGCGCGGTGCAGGGTCCACTGGCTGGTGAAGATGCCGGCGTCCTTGTTACTGTCGCTGTAACCGATCATGATCTGCTGGACGGGTTTTTCCCCGCGCGCTTTCATGGCCTGGAGGGTGCGGCGGGTGACCGGGTGCTCGAGGAACTGGCGCATGATATCGGGAGCGTGTTCCAAGTCTTCGCGGGTTTCGAAGAGGGGGACAACGGGCAGGTCGCAGACCAGTCCGCGCGGAGTGTAGCGGGCCAGCCCGACCTCTCGGGCGAGGACATAGACAACCAGCAGGTCGGAGATGCGGCGGGTCATGCTGACGATGAGGGAACCAATTCCGCCGGGGCCGTAACGGGCGATGTGGTTGGCGAGCACGCGATGGCATTCGAGCACGGCGGTGGCCTCGGGGCCGACCGGACAGCCGCTGTGAAGGAAGGGGCGGGGGGACTTGAGTTCACGGTCCAGGAAGCGGACGCGCTCGGCCTCGCTCCATTCGCTGAATTCCGAGCCGTCGATGCCGGTGGCGAGCATGAGCTGGGAGATGGCCTTGTCATGGAATTTGCTGTTCTGGCGGATGTCGAGGACGGCGAGGTGGAAGCCAAAGACCGAGACGGCGCGAATGATGGGGTTGATGTCGGCCTCGGCCAGGCGGCGGGCACCGACCCCGGCCAGCGCGCGGCGGAGAATTTTGAGGTCGGTGATGAGTTCTTCGGGAGAGGTGTAGGCGCCGGGGTGCTCGTTGATGATGATGCGGTTCTCTTCGATCTCGACGGGGAGGCGGGCAATGATCAGGGAGGCGAACTGGCGCCAAGGTTCCTCGGGGTTGCGTTCGAGGGCGCGCTGGCCGCGTGGTCCGAGGAGGCGGACTTGGCGGCGGATGGCGGCCTGTAGGCGCGCGGGGGCTTGTTGCTGGCGGGCAGTGAGGCTCAGGGAGCGCGGCAGTTTTTCCAACATGCGGTGGAGCACCAGCAGGGCGTGTTCCCGCAGTTCCATGAGGGATTCGCGGGTGACCGCGGCGGTGACCAACGGGTGGCCGTCGCGGTCGCCGCCGACCCAGGAACCGAAGCGCAGGCGAGGTCGCTTTTCGGGGTCGGCGATTTGTTCGACCGGGAGGCCCGCTTTCTGCCATGCCTGTTCGAGGCGCAGGTCCAGGCGCGGCAGGACGGCGGGAAACACCTCGCGCAGGTAATACATGATGATCTGGCGTTCTTTGCGGACTTCGGGTTTTTGCAGGAGGACCTCGCCGGTGCGCCAGAGGCGTTCGAGGGCGACTTTGATCTGGTCACGGATGAAGGAGAGTTCGGCGGGTGTCCATATGCGGTATTCGCGTTGGACCAGGAGGAGGTAGAGTTCGAGGTGCTGTTCGAGCACGGTGGCGCGTTTGGCCTCGGTGGGATGGGCGGTGAGAACGGGTTCGACGCGCACTTCGGGCAGGGCGGCGGCAATGTCGGCGGCGGAGAAGCCGTCGTCGAGGAGGCGGCGCAGATTGTCGGACCAGAGGCCGGGTTCGGGTTGATAGGGTTCGGCGCTGGCGCGGGCGCGGCGCATCTGGGCGGCGACATTTTCCTCGATCATGTTGAGGAGGTGGAAGGCGATGGCGCAGGCCTGGCCGAACTTATGGTCGAAGCGGTCGGGCTTTCCGGGTCCGCGCGATTCGGATGCCCAAGGGAGCTTTCGGGCCAGCGGTTCCTCGCCCAGTTCGGCCAACACCTCGCGCAGACACTCGATGACGTAGGCGATGTCCAGGTCGAGCTTGGCGAAGCCGACCTGACGGGTTTTCTCCGGCGCTTTCATCGCGTGGACTTTGCCGCAAACCGTCCGGGCTGGCAATCGTCCGATTGTCATGGGTGCTTGTCATTTGGCCGGCGGTTCTTATGCTTCCTGACATTATGGCTGCGGAAGAAATCATGTTGGACGCCGAGGAACACATGGAAAAGACCGTGAACAGGATTCACGACGACTTCGGCGCGGTGCGCACTGGAAAAGCCTCGCCGCAATTGGTGGATTCGCTGCGGGTGGATTGTTACGGGACGTCGATGCAGCTGCGGGAGCTGGCGGGGATCACCTGTCCGGAGCCGCGGCTGGTGATGATCCAGCCGTGGGACGCGGCCAATGTGGACCCGATCCGCAAGGCGATCGAGGAGTCCAAGTTGGGAATTTCGCCCATGGTGGACGGCAAAATCATCCGCATTCCGATTCCGGAATTGTCCGAGGAGCGGCGACAGGACATGACCAAGCTGGTGCGCAAGATCGCGGAGGACGGACGGGTCGCACTGCGGCATGTGCGGCGGGACGCGCTGGAAACGGTGCGCAAGGATCAGAAGGACAACAAGCTGACCGAGGATGATTTGACCTTGGCGGAGAAGGAAATTCAGAAGCTGACGGATACTTACGTGGGCAAGATCGACAAGATGCTGGAGGTCAAGGAAGCGGAGTTGATGAAGGTGTGATCTGCTGGTGTAGACAGCGAATCGTTACTTAATGGTAGTGGAAAAGCCTGCGGAGCGGCGTGTTTCTCAGGGATATGCCATCTATCATCGCACGAGCCCGGCTCGACGGCGTCTGGCCCTCCCAAACTACCCCGAACACCGGGGCAACACCACCCCCCC
>CAZTYG010000161.1:0-5382 GCA_964617445.1 uncultured Blastochloridaceae bacterium | reverse complement strand
GAACCGCACCGCCGATAGCAATACGAACGGATTGGGTTACCACACGACCGGATGTGTCAAACGCACGCACACCGAGATCGTATGCCCCGGTGCCCACGTTGCGGTGTCCATAACTCCACGGCGCGGCGGTTCTGGTGTTCTGGACCGCGCCGTTACGCAAAAACTCGACTTTGGAGATGGGGCTGTCCCCTGCGGTAACATTCGCGCTTACGGTAAGTGTTCCCACACTGGTTCCTGAATAAACGGCGTTATTGGCAGGACTGGTGATCGTGACCACCGGTCCCGCACCCGGAGGAATCGGGCGGGCCGATACCGACACGGAGCGCAGTCCGGCCACTCCGCCCGCATTCACCGCTTCCACTTGGAAATACAGCAGGGTGCCGTTGGTGAGTCCTGTGGCTGTGAATGAAGGCGTCGTGCTGGTCCCCAGGACCGGTGCGGCGGCCAGATCGGCGGTATTTGCCGCTGAATAAACCCGATATTGCGTGACCCCGGCCGCCGGCAGCCAAGTGAGTGCCACTTGGCCGTTACCGGGCTGAGCGGTCAAATTCAATGGACGTTCCGGCAAGGTGCGCGTGGACACCTCGGCGGACTGCGCGCCGATTCCACCAGGCCCGACCGCGGCTACGCGATACGTATGAGCGGCTCCCGGAGTCAAACCTTCGTCATAGAAATAGCCGCTCGTCAGCCCTGTGGCATATGGTGTCGCCGAGCCATCCCGGAATAACGTGTAACTCAGAGCCCCCGGGGACGTGTTCCAAACGAGATTCACCGAATTGGCATCCACCGTGGCCGTGAGACCTGTGGGAGGCAGCGGGATGTGAGCTTGACTGTTGGTGGAATTGATTTCGGCGGAGCGCACGGACTCGCCGTTGGCGTTCACGGCGGACACGGTGTAGTAATAACGTGTGCCGGCCGCGGCGTTGGCATCCCTCCATGTGGAAATACTCACATTCGTCCCCACCAGAGTGGGATTGGCATGTCCGGCGGTGGTGGATCGGTAAACCCGATAGGACATGGCTCCACCCACAGGGTCCCAGGTCAACCGGACTCCCCCGCTGTCAGGGCCCGCACTGAGGCGGATCGGCATCACAGGCTTGTTGGTTCCCCATGCCAGATTAAGCTCTGCGGTCGCACGCTGGCCAGCGCTGTCGGTCACGATCGCTATGTAAGTGTCGGAGGTGCTGTTGACATTGCGGAATTCCGCACGGAAAGGAGAGCTGGTCTGGGTGTTCGTTGCGCGCAGCGTTCGATCCTGATAGCGCCGGAAGACAACCTGTTGCACCGTACCACTGCCACCGGTGATGTTTACGTTGAGATGCAGAAAACTGACGTTACCTCCATAAACCTGGCCATTGCTTGGCGAGGTGAATTGAATCGCCAGCGCATTCAAGCTGGATTGGGGTTGCGCGCTGAGAACAGGACTGCGTGGCCCTTCCTTGCCATTGGCGACCGGTGCCAATTGGTAGTAGTAGGTCGTGCCGTTGGTCACATCCCGGTCGGTCCATGTTGTCTCGGTCAGACCAGACATATAAGGCGTGGCTCCCAAATTCCCGGATTGGGTCGAGCGATAGAGGTTGAATCCTGAGATCAAAGACTGCGTATTCCATTGCAGGTTCACCAACCCATTTCCCGGGGTCGCACCAAAACCGGTCGGAGCGACGACGGGCGCATCAAAACGCAGGCGGTGCATGAGCACTTTTGCCCAGGAGACATCCTCGGTGAAAACCACATATTCGCCATTGGAGCGGCGGAAGGAATTGACCGCCTGGGGCACGTCCAGCCCAGTGCCGGGCCAGGGTCCGCCCACCGAATTGCTCGGCGCGAGCAGGGTTTTAAACTCACCGGTGCGGGTGTCATAGACATAGACTTGATTTTCGAGGCGTCGGCCCACGAAAACATAGTCATCGGTCAGACTCATGGCGACGTAACCATTGGCCTCGATCCCTGTCGTTGGCAGAGTGATCGGCGGCCTTGAGGTGGGGTTGGTGGTGAAATGGTCCACACGCATGACCTGACCGCCAGGCACGCCACCATCAAAAGATGCCACCACCATCACATCCCGGTCCGCATCGTATTCCAAGCGTCGCACCCAGCTGATTCCTTCCGGACGCGGGTAATAGGTCAGGTCCGAGGCCTTATACTGCGGCACCCCTTGGGCACTCACGCCGGTAAGTGGGAGGCTGACGATATTGCCCCCATTGGCAAACCAAAGCGTGCCATTTTTATCGGCCATCACCCCACCAGGAAATCCGAGGATAGGCAGGGACGAATATTCGCCGGCTTGAAAATTGCCATCCACCGGATTGCCATTGGCTCCATCCACCCAGAGTTGACGACCGCTGCCCAGGTTGTTCGGCGGAAAGGTCCCCGCCGGGCTTTTGGTAATGATCATCGCACACTGCACCGCCGTGAAGCCCTCCATGCGGTAGATGACCCACGTGTCCTTGTATTGATCGCTCACCATGAAAAAGAGCCTGCCCCCCGAACGAAACGTATTCACCAGATAGGTGTGATTTTTCACCAGGCGGTAATCGTGAGGAAAGCGCTGACGATCAATGGTATAGCCGATGAGCTGGGATTGCTGGCCGCGGGGCTTGCTGTAATCAATGCGGAACATGCGCTCCATGGTGAACGCCAGAGTCTCATCATTGGGATCGACATCGGCGTTGTTGATGTAGTGACTGTTGTGCATCTCCCACACCCACGCATTCGGATTGGAGGGATCGAACACTTGAATGTGCACGCCTTTGGCATTTCCCGGACTGCGACCGGAACTGTCGAAATTATCTGTCCGCGACATACCATTCCATGCGGGGCCACCATTGGTGACCACGTAGATTTTTCCTGTGCTATCCGCACCCGCGCCAACGATAAAATCAAACTTACCGGGCTTTACCTCGCCGGGAATATCGCCATTGGCGGTGGAACTCATACTGCGTCCGAACGTCGAGACCAGCGCACCCGTGGAAGGATTGTATATACGGACATGGTTGCGGGTGGGATCGCTGTCCCCCACCATCAATTGGCCTGTTTGATGATGGATTCCGATGGCCGTGGGCAGCAGGACATCCGAAATCGTGTTCAGCACGGCACCGGTTTCCGGATTGATCCGGCGAATTGTTGCCCCCGCCCCCGGATCATGGGTTCGACTGTTGGTACCGCTTCCCTGTTGAATCACCCAAAGATGTCCCCCGGGAGTCATGACCATTTTTCTCGGCGAGGCAAACGCCATGTCCCGCACCAGCGTCATGTCGGACTTTCTCACCACCCGGATCTGATTTCCGAAATGATCAGCCAGATAAAGGTTGGTCGCATCCTGGGCGATGCCGAAAATTCGGGGCGGAGTGGCCGTCGAGACCAAAGTAGCGTGATTGCTGACAAAGTTGAGTTCAGAGCCGCCCTCGGTATAACGGCGCAGCCCTTTTTCCGTGGGCACGTAGATATAGGCGCCGTCGGCCACAATGGTCAGCGGATTATGACCATTGCCATGCATGCTGTTGGTCGTGTTTCTTTTGGTCACCGTAGGCGACCGATAAAGTGCGATCTCCCGATGAGCCTCCTCATACCAAGTGGCGCCCAAGACCGCTCCATTTGGGGTGATGTAAGCGTCTTTGATGTTATGCTGCAGGGATGGGTGGGAGTCGCCACCAGATACCGTTGCCCCAATCCAAGAATCGGTGGAAACCTGTGCTCGGAGCGACACTGCGGCTGTGAATAGAATGAGGCTCAAAACGCCGGTTGTTGCATGAAGGTAGGATGGTTTCATTGCATTCTTTTCTCATCAGACTTCCCATTTCACAATCATTACGATATTTTAGCGTTAAACGTATGGATGAATCAGATCACTCCGCTCTCGTGACTCTTAAAGATGTCGCCCAAGTCGCCCGCGTCTCGGCAATGACGGTATCGTTGGCGCTGCGAAACTCACCCAAGGTAAGCCCGGCAACCCGTGCCCGTATTCAGACTTTGGCCAAAAAAATGCGTTACCAACCCAACGCTTTTGCGGTTTCACTCCGCGCCACTCAAAATGCATCGATCCAAGCCCACCAAGCCACGCTTGCCTTGATCGTAGGCCACCGCGATGCCAATCCGATCAACAGCCGCCGCCCCCATTATCAACACATGCTCGAAGGTGTGCAAAAAAGGGCACAAACCCAAGGCTATGCCGTGGAAGTCATCTGGCGTTACGCTTCCGAACTGACACCCCGTCGAATCGCCAGCCTTCTGCGTGCCCGTAACATCCCCGGTATCATCTTCTGCTCCATCCACGAGCATGAGCTGGGTTTTCCCATCGGTGCCTTCGCCTGTTCGTACCTGGCGCCCACCACCAGCAGGCTGCCCCATGTGAGTTTCGACCCCTATCAAAGCATGGTTGATCTCATGCAACGCATATACAAATATCCCGGCATCGGTCTGGCCGTTTGGCCCGCTTACGATCACAACAATCGGGGACGGACGGTGGCCGCATTCAAGCACATGCACCGGGAACTCGGGTTGGAGGAGACCATCCCCGTATGTTTTCACCAACCCAACCAGCAGGGCCACAGCGGGGAAATTCGCAGCGTGATTCGATGGATACGAAAATACAAGGTGAAGACCCTCATTTCCCCTTCCGCACATCTGGAACAATGGCTGCGCGAGTCGGACATCGACATTCCAGGAGAACTGCTTTTTATCAACCTCGAACTCCAGAATTTCGACAACACCACACCCGGCATGCTCCCGCCGTGGAGACTCATCGGTGCGGCAGCCACCGATCTGGTCATTGCCCAAATCCACCGCGGCGAACACGGCTATCAAGGCAACCCGAAATCCATCCTCTTGCGCAGTGAGTGGCATGCGCCTTCGCATTTCACTCTCGCAACCGGAAAAAATTGAAGCATCCTTATTCCGCCTTTTCCATCATGCCCCACCCCTCTTTTCTACCGCCCTCCATCGAAAACCGCTCCGCCTGGAACACTCTCCGCGACAGCATCGCCCCCCTCCTGGCCGGACACACCGATACCCATGCCATCCTCGAAACCCCGCCGGTCCTCACCGGCACCGATTTCCTGGCCGCCCGTCTGCGCAATGACCGCTCTGCAGCCGACCACTATTGGCAAGTGGACCGACGCCACCTCGGCCTGCTCGCATGGAACCGCTGCATTCGCGGCGTCGAATCCGACGACATTCTCTTCAACCACTGGTATGCCCTTGCCCTTTGCTCGCCCACCTGGGTCTCCTGCGCCCACAGCAAAGACCTCCCCGCCCAGGAAAACCCCGTTCTCGACCTCTGTTCCTGTGAAATGGCCGCTTTCATGGCTGAAATGCTTGAAGTGCTCGAACCCTGGACCCTCCTCTACTCCGACACGTTTGCCGATGTGGTCCGCACCGAGGTCA
>CAZTYG010000160.1:0-5393 GCA_964617445.1 uncultured Blastochloridaceae bacterium | reverse complement strand
GTGGGCAATGCGGTCCACCCGTGCGGCGTCGCGTCCGTAGAGACGCGCCCAGCGGCGTCCGATGTGAAGCATGCATTGCTCGTCCAGTTCAAAAAGGTAAACCCTGCGTCCGGACTGGTCCTCGTCGTCTGCGGGAGCTTTGGGGTCCGGCACCTGGTAGGCTCGGCTGGCACGCACAAGATGGCCGTCGAGGTCCCGCAGCAGCACTTCAAGCGCCCACGGGCCTTCGATCGAGGCCTCATACACCGGCCCGTCGGCAAGAAACGCCGACAGCCCGGCCTCCAGCCAGTCGTCCTTTTCCAATGTTATCCTCGCGGCCGGACCTTTGCGGATCCGACGCGGCGCGGGTTGGGTTCTAAGTTTCATATGTTGATTCGGAGCATCAGTGCTCCGCCGTGGGGAATGAATTCCACACGGCGGAAAACTGCGGGTTGGAGCCGGCGGGGGTTGTGAAACACGTTCGGGACCGCAAAAGGCTTGCGGCTCGTATCCTCCTCTTTGTTGAGCTGGCGATGACAGCAGAACTCGGATTCCTTTGCATTGCATAAAAATGCATGTTCCATTACTTTTCAGTCATGTTTGAAAATCTGCTTGCGCAACGGGGGTTGTCGTTGGATCGGTTGCACTCGTTTTTGCGGGTGGCGGAGGCGGGCGGCATCGCTCGTGCGGTGCGCGGCGACCCGGTGCGGCAGAGCCAGTTCTCCCGCCAGATCGGCGAGCTGGAGTCCTACTTCGGAGTGCGGCTTACCCGCCGTCAGGGCAAAACGCTGGAGCTGACCGAAGCGGGCAGACGGTTGGCGGAGCTGGCGCGGGCTCAGTTCCACGGGCTGGACGATTTCCGTCGCGCTTGCCGCGATGAACCTGAGGACCTGTCATTGGGCGCGGGCGATAGCCTGCTCACGTGGGTCGTGTTGCCACGACTGGGCCTGCTGCGCAAACGGCTGCCACGCCTCCGTTTCCAGGTCTTCAACCTCCGCTCCAGCGAGATCGCCCGCCGCCTGGGGGACTTCCGTTTGGACTTCGGTCTGGCGCGGGCAGGGGTGGTGCGTCCGCCGCTGCGACACGCGGTGCTGGGGCGTGTGGTCTATCGGCTGTTCGTGCCGCGTCCCCTGCTGCGCCGTCACAGGGGGTTGACCGGACACGAATTGGCAGCACGATTGCCGGTGGCTACTCTCGGCAGTGACGGCGAGTTCTTCAGTCAGTTGGTCGATGGCGCGCGCACCGCGCGGGTGGCGTTGAACATCCGACTGGTGACCGAGAGTTTTCCGCAGGCCGCCGTCGCGGTGCGTTCGGGGGAATACGCCGGCATCCTGCCGTTGCACGCTTCGGTGGAATTGCCCTCCTCGCGGTTCGCGGCAATGAATGTGCCCTTTTTGGAACGGGCCGGACGCACCGTGGTGCTCGGCTGGAATCCGCGCCTCATGCGTGTGCGCGCAGGAGCCGACGATGCGGTGAGTTGCCTGCGTGAAATGCTGCTCTTTCAGCCTCCATCAAACTAACTAGCGGCTAAAGGATCAAACCCGCGGCATGGTGATACGATGGCCCTGGCGCTGGTATTTTCCGGCGCGGGCGTGGTAGCTGGTGGCACAGGGTTCGCCCTGGAAGAAGATCATTTGTACGACCCCCTCACTGGCGTAGATGCGGCAGTCCGCGGCGCTGCTGTTGGAGAATTCCAGCGTCAGATGGCCGTGCCAGCCGGATTCGGCCGGGGTGACGTTGGCGATGATGCCACAGCGCGCGTAGGTGCTTTTGCCGACGCAAATGGCCGACACGTTGTTGGGCAGGTGGAGCCGCTCGACAGCGACTCCCAATCCGTAGCTGCGTCCGGGCAGGATAAAGAAAGAGCCGCTTTGATCACGTTGAAGCGGAGCGGTTTCGAGATTGGCGGGGTTGAAGGACTTGGGATCGACGACGCTGCCGGGCACATGGCGGAAGATTTTGAATTCCTTGGGGGAAAGTCGCAGGTCGTAGCCGTAGCTGCTTAGTCCGTAGGAAAGCACCGGGTTGCGCGCGGCTTTGCGGACCAGCCTGGCAACAAACGGGCGAATCATGCCCTTGCGGGCCATGGTGGTGATCTGGGTGTCGTTGAGAATCATAAGGGGTGGTTTAGTAAGTGGTTTTTTCCGATGTGTCGCGCCATTCCGCAAACGCGGTGGCGGCTTCTTTGCGCATGAGTTGGCAGGTCGGGAGGCGGCGTTTCCCATGGGCGCGGTCGATTTCCTGGTAGATGAATTGATCGGCAAAGCCGATGCGCGCGGCGTCGGTTTTGGTATTGGCGTAGAATAACCTCCCGACTTTTGCCCAGTAGATGGCACCAAGGCACATGGGGCAGGGCTCGCAGCTGGTGTAGATATCACAGTCGGAAAGGTCGAAGCGTCGCAGCTTGGCCGACGCGGCGCGGATGGCATTTACTTCGGCGTGGGCGGTGGGGTCGTTGGTTTTTAGCACACGGTTCCACGCCCGGGCGATGATTTTGCCGTTGCGGATGATAACGGCGCCAAAGGGGCCGCCCTCGCCGCGTCTCATACCTGTGTGGGAGAGGCGAATGGCCTCGGCCATCCATTTTTTCCGGTCCTCCGAATCACTCGCCGATGTCTTCATTCCAAAGCTCCGGTTTCTCGCGGATCATGGTTTCCATCAGCGAAATGCATTCGGCGTTTTGCAGAACTTCGAGGCGGACTCCCTGCGCGCGGACATGATCCTCCGGACCGCAAAAGGTCCGGTTCTCGCCGACGACGATGTGCGGAATTTTGAACAACAACGCTGCGCCGCTGCACATGGGGCAGGGGGATAAGGTGGAGTAGAGCACGCATTCCCGATAAACCGACGCCGGCAATCGACCGGCGTTCTGGAGGCAATGGATTTCAGCGTGCAGGACGGGGTCGCCCTGTTGGACTCGCTGGTTGCGCCCGCGGCCGATGATTTTGCCTTGGTGCACCAGCACCGAACCGATCGGAATTCCGCCTTCGGACCAGCCACGGCGGGCCTCCTCGATGGCCGCTTGCAAGAACGGGTCGGTGTCGCTCATGAAAGAGATGTAAACCCATCATGCAAAAAAGGCCAATCCGGAGTTTCGCCGGCCCACCACGAGCGTTCCGCGCTTGCCAATCCGCCGGTGTCGTGTTGGTTTATCCGCCTCATGCGTCTCCGAGCTTTTCAAGGTCTTCGCCCCGATCCCGAACTTGCCGCCCTCGTGGCCAGCGTGCCCTACGACGTGGTCAACAGCACCGAGGCCGCCGAACTGGCTGCTGGCAATCCCCGCAGCATGCTCCATGTCATTCGCCCGGAAATCGACCTGCCCGACGGCACCGATACGCACAGCGACGCGGTCTATGCCATGGGAGTGGAAAATTTCCGACGCTTCCAGGACGAGGGTGTTCTGCGCCGTGAGGACGTACAGTGCGTCTATCTCTACCGACTGATCCGCAACGGCCGCGCCCAGCGCGGATACGCGGCGCTCTGCCACATCGATGACTACAACGAGGACATCATCAAAAAGCACGAAAAAACCCGGCCCGACAAGGAAGACGACCGCACCCGCATGACCTCGGATCTCGACGCCAATCCCGAACCCGTTTTCCTCACCTATGCGGACTCCCCTGCACTCAACGCCTTGATGGATTCCCACGAGAACCAAGACCCCTTATTTGACTTCACCGCCGTCGATGGTGTCCGCCACACCCTTTGGAAGGTGCCCGGGGGAGCGGATGTGGTCCAGGCATTCGGCCGGGTCCCCGTTGCCTATGTCGCCGACGGCCATCACCGCAGCGCCAGCGCCGCCCGCGTGGGCCGTGAACGCCGTAACGCCAACCCCGATCATACCGGAGACGAACTCTACAACTGGTTCCTTTGCGTCCTATTCCCCGCCGCCGAACTCACCGTGCTGCCCTACAACCGCATCATCCACGACCTCAACGGCCTCACCAAAGAGGAGTTTCTCACCCGCATCGGCCGGGATTTCCGTGTCACCGCCGGAGCGCATCCTGAACCCGACGCATCCTGCCATGTTTCCATGCATCTCGATGGTCAATGGTACCAATTGGAATGGGACACGGATCCCTCCCTGGACCCGGTCTCGCGTCTCGACGTCTCGGTCCTGCAGGACCGGCTGCTCGCCCCCGTCCTCGGCATCGATGATCCCCGCACCAGCCCGCGCATTGAGTTTGTCGGTGGCATCCGCGGCACGGCCGAACTCGAAAAAGCCGTGGCCACCGGACGCGCCGCCGTGGCGTTCTCCATGTATCCGGTCACCGTCCGCCAACTCATGGACATCGCCGATGCCGGCCAGATCATGCCCCCCAAAAGCACCTGGTTCGAACCCAAACTCCGCTCCGGCCTCTTCGTCCACACCCTCAATACCCCCTGATCTCGCATCTCAGCCGGGAGTACATACCACCACTCCCATCCCGCTGGTCCCTCTTTGCCATCTGAGCCTTGCACGTACAAGAGTCAGCTGACACTTGTACGTGCAAGGCTCAGATTGCAAGCAGGACTATGTGGGACGGAGGGGAGATGGGAAGGATGGGGAATTTATTTTCCGCTGAGGAATTTGGATCGTTCCCGCCATGCGTGTTTACCCGGATAGCCTCTGGGTAGTAAGACGTCGGGGAGGAATGGGTCTTTCAATGCGACTTTGTTCCATTCATCCACGGCCTGCCGCGCGAGCAGACGGTCGGGGTCGCCGTGGGCGGCTCTTTGCGCACGCCATTCTTTCAAGGACGCGAGATAGGATTGGTAATCGAGGCGAATCGATTCGAAATCCCATGCCTTTGATACGATTTGGCGGGGACTGTGGCTTCCCACCGGAGTGGCTTCCACGGTGATCATTTGCGTGGCCTCAATGCCGAGGTCATTGAGGCCGACTAAATCCGGGTCGATCTCATGCGGGCGGACCCAAAGGCTGCCTTGAAGACAGCCGAAGCGCTCTTCCCGCAGCCATTCGCGCAGCCTTTGGCGTATGGCAGCCTGCCTGGCGGGTAAGTCGAACATGAACATCCGCCACTTACCGTCCCATGGAGCGCTCCAAAGTTTTTCAGGGTCCAATCCGTGACTCAGCGCGAGCTGTCCTGTTTGGGTCAGGCGGTAAACCCATTGGATGCCATCGTGTTCCTTTTCGATCCAGCCCTTCTCCTCAAGGCGCGAAAGCTGTTTGGCATGGGCGGAGCCAAAGACATAACTTCCCGGACGGGCCAGAATCATGCTGACATCCAGCGCCTCCAACATCACCGACCAAGATATCCGCCCCAGTCGGCCAACCAGCCTCTTATACCGTGGACGCATCACACGACACCTACCGCTTTTCAACATGGAAGGCAACTTCGATCTGCCATCTGAGCCTTGTACGTATAAGTGTTAGCTGACTCCTGTACGTACAAGGCTCAGATGGCAATGTG